>DATIPJ010000468.1:0-21067 GCA_035472155.1 Kofleriaceae bacterium | reverse complement strand
CCTTGGTCACCATGACGAAGGTGCGGGTCTTCTTGTCCTTGTTGTCCTTGCTGTCGTTGCTGCCCTTCTTGCAGCCCGCGCTCGACAGGACGACTGCGGCGACGGCGACAGCGATCGCAGTGGCGATCATCGACACGCGCGTGCGAGACACGACGGTGCGTTTCATGGACCTCTCCTTGCTGGTGAGGATGCTCCCCGGCTCGGGAACGTATGCGCACCGAGCGGCGCACACAAGGGAAACAAGCGAGCAGGCCTAACCCAGATCGACCCAGGCGCCTGAGCGCGCGCTCATGGCCACCGCGTCGATCACGCGCATGTTGGCGACCGCGTCCTCGAGCGGTGTAGGCACCGGTGTGTCATCGAGGATCGCGCGCGAGATCGCGTCGAATTCGATCGCGTACTGATCGCAGACCGGGAAGGAGATCTCGTCGGTATCGTTGCCGCGCTGGTGCCAGATGCGACACGGCCGATCGGGCGGCGCGTTGAACGGGATCTCGATCTCGACCCGGCCCTCGGTGCCGAAGAGATGGACGCGCTGGAACGCCTGAGCCTGCATCGCGACGGTGAACGTCGAGCTCTGGCGACCGAAATCGAGCACCGCCGACGTGGTGCGGTCGGTCTTGAACCGCGGATCGAAGTCGGCGTGCCCGAGGACGCGCAGCGGCTCGGACGCGAACACCAGTCGCGAGAGCGAGATCGCATAACACCCGATGTCCATGAGCGCGCCACCGCCAATGTCTGCTTGATTACGAACATTGTTCGGATCCGCATTAAAATACGAGAACCAGGTCTGAATCGTGAGCGGCTCGCCCACGCCGCCGTCGCGAACGATCGCCACCGCGCGCTCCCACTGCGGATGCAGCCGGTACATGAATGCCTCCATGATTTTCTGGCGCGGGCGGCGGCGTGACGCGTCGAGCAGCGTCTGGGCCTCGGCGGCGGACAGCCCGATCGGCTTCTCGCAAAGCACGTGCTTGCCGGCCTCGAGCGCCTTCAGCGACCACGGCACATGGAGATGGTTCGGTGATGGGTTGTAGATGACATCGATGTCAGGGTCGGCGAGAAGCTCGTCGTACGAGCCGTAGGTCTTTGGAATCCCGAACTCGGCCGCCACCGTGCGCGCCCGCGCGAGGTCGCGCGACGCGAGCGCCGCTAGCTCGACATGCGCGCAGTGCCGGAGCGCCGGCAAGATCTTGGTCTGCGCGAATCTGGATGTGCTGAGAATGCCCCATTTGACCTTTTTCATTGTTACCTCCGGGCGCGCCGCGTTGACGCCTCGCCGTCCTTGACATTTTCCATGAGGAGCCCGCAGAGTCGATATCGAAACCTCGCCACAACGTATCCGGAGGAAGACAACTCATGAGGATGTCCCGCGGATGGACTCTACTGATCATCACGGCTGGTGTGCTGTGCGCCGGGAGCACGGTATTCGCACAGACCGTCGGCGTTTCCTGGTCGAATTTCCAGGAGGAGCGCTGGAAGCGCGACGAGGCTGCCATGAAGGCAGCGATCGAGAAGGCCGGCGGCAAGTACATCAGCGCCGATGCCCAGGGCTCCAACGAGAAGCAGGCAGCCGACATCGATAACCTGATCACGAAGGGCGCCAAGGTGCTCGTCGTGCTCGCATGGGACGCCGATGCGGTGCTCCCGGCGGTGCAGCGCGCCAAGACCGAGGGCATCCCGGTCATCGCGTACGATCGACTGATCCAGGACAAGGACGTGTTCTACCTGACGTTCGACAACATCGAGGTCGGCCGGATGCAGGCGCAGGGCGTGTTCAAGAAGAAGCCGGCGGGCAACTACGTCTTCATCAAGGGCTCGCCGACCGACCCCAACGCGGACTTCCTCCACAAGGGCCAGCTCGAGGTGCTCAATCCCGCGATCAAGGCCGGCAAGATCAAGGTCGTCGGCGAGCAGTACACCGAGGGCTGGGCGCCCGAGGTCGCGCAGCGCAACATGGAGCAGATCCTGACCAAGAACGGTAACAAGGTCGACGCAGTGGTCGCGTCGAACGATGGCACCGCCGGCGGCGTGGTCGCCGCGCTCCGCGCACAGAACCTCGTCGGGATCCCGGTCTCGGGCCAGGACGGCGACATCGCCGCGCTCAACCGGGTCGCGCTCGGCGAGCAGACCGTGAGCGTGTTCAAGGATGCGCGCAAGCTCGGCGAGGCCGCCGGCACGGTCGCGGTCCAGCTCGCCAAGGGCAAGAAGGGCAAGGACGTCGCCGGCACGGTGACCTGGTCCGAGGGCACCAAGAAGATTCCGATGATCTCCATGTTCCTGAAGCCGGTGCCCGTCACGCAGGACAACCTGGATTACGTGATCACGGCTGGCTGGGCGACCAAGGAGCAGGTGTGCAAGGGCGTGGCCGCAGCGAAGGCGCCCAAGGCCTGCAAGTAGCCGCGCGGCTGGCGCGCGACGCGGTGCCAGGCTGATGATCGACCGATGACAGACGGACCCCCGGTGCGGCGACGGCTCGGGCACGGGCTGGATCCGCGGATGGTATCGATGCTGATCGCGCTGGTCGCGATCTGGATCGCGTTCGAGGTCCTGGCGGATGGGACGTTCCTCACCCCGCGCAACCTCTACAACCTGTCGATCCAGACCTCGGCGGTGGCCGTGATCGCGTGCGGCATGGTGTTCGTCATCGTCGCGCGGCAGATCGACCTGTCCGCCGGCTCGCTGCTCGCGTTCACCGGCGTGCTCACCGCGTTCGCGCAGGTGCGCTGGTTCGAGGGCAGCTCGTACGCCTGGATCCTCAGCATCGTGGTGGGTCTGGCCGCGGGCAGTGCGGTGGGCTTGTTCCAGGGCTGGTGGGTGGCATACCGCGGCGTGCCGGCGTTGATCATCACGCTCGCCGGCTTCCTCATGTACCGCGGCGCGGCGTTCCTGGTCGCCGACGGACAGACCATCGCGCCGCTCGACGAGACCTACCAGCGGCTCGGGGGCGGCGCCGCGGGCTCGATCGGCGTCACCGCGAGCTGGTTCGTCGGCGCGCTCGGGTGCGCGTGGCTCGCCTGGCACGTATGGAGCACGCGGCGCGAGCGCGCGAAGTACACCGCCGACCAGGCGCCGGTCTGGGTCGACGCCATCAAGGTCGTCGTCGGCACCGCGGCGATCCTGGCGTTCGTGCTGGTGATGGCGCGCTACCCGGATCGCACGCGGATGGACGAGGCGGGCAATGCGCCCGGCATGGGCATCGGCGTGCCGGTGCTGATCCTGATCGGCGTCGTCGTCGCGCTGACCTTCATCGCCCACCGCACGAGGTTCGGGCGCTACATCTTCGCGTACGGCGGCAACCCGGAGTCGGCGATGCTCGCCGGCATCAACACGCGCTGGGTCGTGGTCAAGATCTTCATCATGATGGGGATCCTGTCCACCCTGGCCGCGATCATCACCACCGCGCGGCTCAACGCGGGCGCCAACTCGATCGGCCAGTTCGCCGAGCTGTACGCGATCGCGGCCGCGGTGATCGGCGGCACTGCGCTCTCCGGCGGCGATGGCTCGGTGGCGCGCGCCGTCGTCGGCGCCATCATCATCGAGAGCCTCAACAACGGCATGGGCCTGCTCGACGTTCACACCGCGAAGCGCCAGATCGTCATCGGCCTGGTGTTGATCGTGGCGGGGTGGTTCGACGTCGCGTACAACCGGCGGAGGATGCGATGACCCCGCTCGTCGAGATGATCGGGATGCACAAGCACTTCGGTGCGCTGCGCGCCGTCGATGACGTCTCGTGCGAGCTGGCGCGCGGCGAGGTCGTGGGCTTGCTCGGCCACAACGGCGCCGGCAAGACCACGCTGATCAAGATCCTCGCGGGCGTGTACCCCGACGACGGCGGGACGATCAAGGTCGACGGCCAGACCGTGAAGTTCACAAGCCCGCGCGATGCGCAGCGCGCCGGGATCGAGACCATCTATCAGCACCTCGCGCTCGCCGACAACATCGACGCCGCGGGCAACCTGTTCCTCGGGCGCGAGCTGCTCACGCGGTGGGGCACGCTCGATACGCACCGCATGGCGCACGAGGCGGGCGCGATCCTGCGGCGGATCAACCCGAGCTTCACGCAGACCCACCTCCCGGTGCGCGCGCTGTCGGGCGGCCAGCGCCAGACCGTGGCGATCGCGCGTGCGCTCTACTTCAAGGCGCGCATCCTCATCATGGATGAGCCGACGGCCGCGCTCGGTCCCGGCGAGACACGCATGGTCAAGGACATGGTCCGCAGCCTCAAGCAGGAGGGCCTCGGCATCTTCATCATCAGCCACGAGATGCGCGACGTGTTCGACCTCTGCGACCGCCTGGTCGTGATGAAGAACGGAAAGCTGGTCGGGACGGTCCGGGTCTCGGACGTCACCGAGGAGGACGTGCTCGGCATGATCATCCTCGGCAAGAGCCCGGGCGGTCGGGCGGAGACCGGCGCGCGGCCGAGCTAGCCATGTTCCTGGGCATCGATCTCGGTACCTCGGAGGTCAAGGTCGCGCTGGTCGACGGCGCGCGCCTCGTCGGCGTGGGCCGGGGCGCGCTCGACGTGTCGCGACCGCACCCGCAGTGGTCGGAGCAGGATCCGGCGAGCTGGATCGCTGCCACGCAGGCCGCGATCGACGAGCTGCGCGCGCAGCACGGCCCCGCGCTGGCTGCGGTCACCGGCATCGGGCTCTCGGGGCAGATGCACGGCGCCGTGCTGCTCGACGACGCCGACCGCGTGCTGCGCCCGGCGATCCTGTGGAATGACACGCGCTCCGCCGCCGAGTGCGCCGTCCTCGAGGAGCGCGTGCCCGAATCGCGCCGGCTCACCGGCAACATGGCGATGCCGGGCTTCACCGCGCCCAAGCTGCTCTGGGTCGCGCGCCACGAGCCCGCCGTGTTCGCCCGCACCGCCAAGGTGCTCTTGCCCAAGGACTACCTGCGGCTGTGGCTGACCGGCGAGCACGTCTCGGAGATGTCCGATGCCGCGGGGACGCTGTGGCTCGACGTGCAGCAGCGCGCGTGGTGCGATCCGATGCTCGCGGCGACCGGGCTCGACCGCTCGCACATGCCGCGGCTCGTCGAGGGCTCGGCCCCGAGCGGCCAGCTGCGCGGTGAGCTCGCGCGCGCCTGGGGCATGTCCAGCCCGGCCGTGGTCGCCGGTGGCGCGGGAGACAACGCCGCCAGCGCGATCGGCCTTGGCGTGGTCGCCGATGGCCAGGGCTTCCTGTCGCTCGGCACCTCGGGCGTGTTCTTCGTGGCCAACGACGCGTATCGCCCGGCACCCGAGCGCGGCGTCCACACGTTCTGCCACGCGCTCCCCGGCACCTGGCACCAGATGGCGGTGATGCTGTCGGCGGCGAGCTGCCTGCGCTGGGTCACCCAGCTCACCGGCGCCGCCGACGAGGCCGCGCTGATCGCGGAGGCCGAGGCGCTGGGCGACGACTCCCGGGCCCGCGCGCCGCTGTTCCTGCCCTATCTGTCCGGAGAGCGGACACCGCACAACGACGCCTTTGCGCGCGGCGTGTGGTTCGGCCTCGGCCACGACACCGGCCGCGCCGAGCTCGGCTACTCGGTCCTCGAGGGCGTCGCGTTCGGCCTCGCCGACGGCCACGCGGCGGTCCTCGATGCCGGCGGCGTCGCGCGCTCGGTCTCGCTCACCGGCGGAGGAAGCCGCAGCCGGTTCTGGGCGCGCCTGATCGCGAGCGCGCTCGATGTACCGCTCACACTCCCGGAGGCCAGCGAGGTCGGCGCCGCGCTCGGGGCTGCCCGGCTCGGCCGGCTCGCCGCGGAGCCCTCGGCGAGCATCGCAGACGTGTGCGCTCCGCCGCCGGTCACCGCGATGGCCGACCCGGTCGCGACATGGCAGCCTCTGCTGCGGACGCGCCTCGCGCGCTTTCGCGCGCTGTATCCGCCGCTGTCCCCGCTGTTCCGCACCGACGACGGGAGCCCACCATGACCGCTGCTGCCGATTTCTTCGCCGAGGTTCCGCCCATTGCCTTCGCGGGCCACGATTCGACCGAGCCGCTCGCGTTCCGCCACTACGACAAGCACCGCATCGTCCTCGGCAAACCGATGGCCGAGCACCTGCGCTTCGCGGTCTGCTACTGGCACACCTTCGTGTGGAACGGCTTCGATCCGTTCGGCTACGACGGCACGTTCCAGCGCCCGTGGCAGGCCCCCGGCGACGCCATGGCGCAGGCGCGCGCCAAGGCCGACGTCGCGTTCGAGTTCTTCACGCGCCTCGGCGTCCCCTATTTCACGTTTCACGATCGCGACGTCGCTCCCGAGGGCAAGACCCCGCGCGAGACCCAGAAGCAGCTCGCCGGCGCCCTCGAGCACATCCAGGGCCACATGGCGCGCACCGGCATCAAGCTGCTCTGGGGCACGGCGAATCTATTCTCCCACCGCCGCTACATGTCCGGCGCGGCGACCAACCCCGATCCGCAGATCTTCGCGTTCGCCGCCGCGCAGGTGAAGGAGATGCTCGACGCCACCCACCGTCTCGGCGGCGAGAACTACGTCCTGTGGGGCGGCCGCGAGGGCTACGAGACCCTGCTCAACACCAACGTCGGCCACGAGCTCGATCAGCTCGCGCGCTTTCTCACCATGGTCGTCGAGCACAAGCACAAGATCGGCTTTCGCGGCGCGCTCCTGATCGAGCCCAAGCCGCGCGAGCCCACCAAGCACCAGTACGACTTCGACAGCGCGACCGTCTACGGCTTCCTGCGCCGCTACGGCCTCGAGAACGAGCTCAAGGTCAACATCGAGGCCAACCACGCCACGCTCGCCGGCAAGAGCTTCGAGCACGAGGTCGCGACCGCCCTCGCGCTCGGCATCTTCGGCAGCGTCGACCTCAACCGCGGCGATCCGCAGTGCGGCTGGGACACCGACCAGTTCCCGAACAACGTCCCCGATCTCGCGCTGGCCCTCTATCACATCGTGCGCGGTGGCGGGTTCACCACGGGCGGCTTCAACTTCGACGCCAAGGTCCGCCGCCAGTCGATCGACCCGGCCGATCTGTTCCACGGCCACGTCGGCGCGATGGACGTCGCCGCCCGCGCGCTCCTCGCCGCCGAGCGCATGATCCAGGATGGCACCCTCGCCAAGGCCGTCGAGGACCGCTACGCCGGCTGGCGCACGCCCTTCGGCCGCGACATCCTCGACGGCAAGAGCTCGCTCGAGGCCCTGTCGAGCCACGTCCTGGGCGCGGGCACCGACCCCGAGCCGGTCTCGGGTCGCCAGGAGTACTTCGAGAACCTGATCAATCGGTTCTGCTGAATCGATACACCGTCGTCGTCGCATAGCGCTCGCCGGGGCGCAGCACGGTCGACGGGAACTCCGGCCGATTCGGTGAATCCGGGTGATGCTGGGTCTCGAGGCAGAACCCGGTCCGCGGCGCGTACACCGCCCCGCCCTTTCCGCGCATGTTCTCGATCTGGTTTCCCGAATAGAACTGCACCGCCGGCTCGGTCGTCAGCACCTCGAGCACGCGGCCCGTCGTCGGCTCCTCCACGCGCGCCGCCCGCCGGAGCTCCTTCGCCACCCCGCCCAGATCGAAGCTGTGGTCGTAGCCTCCCCCGAGCCGGAGCTGCTTGTCGTCAGCCTCGATCCGCGCACCGATCGCCACCGGTGCCCGAAAATCGAGCGGCGTGCCGGCGACCGACCGTAGCTCGCCGGTCGGGATCAAGCCCGGTGTCACCGCGGCGAACCGCTCGGCGTCGATCGTCATGCGGTGATCCGCGATCGACCCGGCGCCATGCCCGGCGAGGTTCCAGTAGGCATGGCTCGTCAGATTGACGATCGTGTCCCGGTCGGTCGTCGCCGCGTAGTCGATCCGGAGCCCGCGGTCATGCCCCAGCGTGTACACCACGCGGACGTTCAGGTTGCCCGGAAAGCCCTCCTCGCCGTCCCGGCTCACCAGCTCGAGCGCCAGCGCCGGCCCTTCCGTCGTTTCGTGGGCCGCCGCGCTCCACAGCTTCTTGTCGAACCCCGCGCGCCCGCCGTGCAGGTGATTCCCCCCCTCGTTGGCCGTCACCCGGTGCTCCACGCCGTCGAGCGCGAATCGCGATCCTCCGATCCGGTTCCCGTACCGCCCGATCAGCGAGCCGAGGTACCCACCCGCTCCGAGGAACCCGTCGAGATCATCGAAGCCGAGCACCACGTCGCCCAGCCGTCCGTGGCGATCCGGCACCTCGATCGAGGCTATCGTGCCGCCGTAGTCGAGGATCCTCACCCGCATGCCGCCGGCTTCGAGCGTGAACACCCTCGTCCTGCGCCCATCCCCGAGCTTTCCGAATTCCTCCTCGTGAATCGTCACGGCCGCGAGCATAGACCGACCCGCGGCTCGCTTTCCATCGCACCGCCCCTCTGTAGGGACTCGTCGCAGTCCGTCCAAAGGCCATTGTGGACGGTCCACGAAGCCAGGTTGGCTATCGGTTGGCAATGCGTAAAGCGCGTTCCAATTGCATGTTATATACTGCACTGTTTACTTCCACCAACCGCGACATGCGTGTGGCGGCTCACGGGCGCGCGGCGCGCAGGCCATGGGCATCGGGCGGCATCCGCCAGTCAGCGCCGGTCGCTCGGCTCGTCGATCCGGCGCAGCGCGATCCGGAGCAGCCCCATCGTGCCGACGTGAAAGCCGATCGCGAACATCGCGCACATGCGGTCGTAGCGCTGGTACGCGCGCTCGCCGACCATGGCGATCGCCTCGGCGCGACGCTCGCGCAGCGTGCGCCGCCACTGGTGCATCGTCCGTTCGTAGTGCTCGCGGTCATCGCGCAGCGAGGTGATCTGGAACCGCAGGTCGACCGCGGCGGCGATATCTGCGATCCGCGGCAGATCGGACTCCGGGAATACCTCGCTGGCGAAGAACGGGCTGAAGTCGCTGCGCCGCGCATTGCCGTACGCGATCGTCTGCAGCGACATGGATCCGCCCGGCTTGAGCCAGCGATGGCAGCGCTCGAAGAACGCACGGTAGCCGGCGACCTTCTCGTCCTGGCTGACATCGTGGCGCGCGAAGTGCTCGAACGCGCCGACCGAGATGATCGCGTCGTACGGCTCGCTCGGCTCGTGGTCGGCCCAGCTCTCGACCCGCACGGTCACGCCGCGCCAGTCGCGCGCGCGGATCCACGCCGCCTGGCTCGGGCTCAAGGTCAGCCCGACCGCGCTCGCCACGCCGTGATGCTCGGTGAGCCGGCGCAGGTTGGCGCCCCAGCCGCAACCGACGTCGAGCACGCGCGCCGCCCCGGCCGCGCGCGCATTCGCGACGTGGAAGTCGATCTTGGACAGCTGCGCGGGCCCGAGCGCCTGCTCGCGGTCGTAGAGCGCGCACGAGTAGACCATGTGCTCGTCGAGCCACAGCCCGAAGAACTCGTTGGAGACGTCATAGTGGTGCTGGATCGCGTCGGCGGACGCACCTGGTGCGGACGCACCCGGCGCGGTCATGGCGCGCCCGTGAGGAAGCCCGACAGGCGGCGGATGGTCGGATACTCGTAGAGCAGCGTCGGGTCGAGCGGCACGCCGAGCCGCTGCTCGAGCTCGTCGGTCAGGCCGATCGCGGCTGCCGAGTCGATCCCGTAGCGATCGAGGCGGGCCTCGACGTCGATCGCGGCGGGCTCGAGATCGACCGCCGAGGCCACCAGCTCGGCGATCCAGCGCTCGAGCGCTTCGCGGTCATTCAGCATCGGGTTTGGTGTCATC
Organism: Kofleriaceae bacterium; assembly: GCA_035472155.1. Taxonomy (GTDB): domain Bacteria; phylum Myxococcota_A; class Polyangia; order Haliangiales; family Haliangiaceae; genus JABFXX01. The sequence continues at coordinate 11,401 of DATIPJ010000468.1, read as the reverse complement.
ATGTCCCTCGATTCGCGGTCGCTTGGCGTCTGTCACCAGCCCGAGCCGCTCGAGCGCCCAGATCACCCAGCCGCTCGGGTCGAGCTGCCACCACGCCAGACCGGCAAACGCCGACGACGGAAATGCATGGTGGTTGTTGTGCCAACCCTCGCCGAGGGTCGGAATCACCAGGAGCAGATTGTTGCGGCTCTCGTCGCGCGTGTCGTAGGGCGACGATCCGAAGCGATGCGCGATCGAGTTGATCGCGGCGGTCGCGTGGTAGGTCGCGAACAGCCGCACCGGGCCGCCCCACAGCGCGCCGAGCACGGCGCCGCGCGCGTTGCCGGTGACGAGCCCGCACACGACACCCGGCACGACGATGCCGGCCACGACCAACGCGTGATACGCACGGTTGACGCGCGCGAGCACGCGGTCGCGCAGCAGATCCTTGCCGAAGGTGAGCGCGTGGGTCAGCTCGTGGTTGAAGCTCCAACCGAGGTGCGAGTGCCACAACCCGCGCCAGAATCCGAGCAGGCGTGCGCCGTCGACGTACGGCGAGTGCAGGTCGCCCTCGCGATCGGACAGCGCATGATGCCGGCGATGATTGATGATCCAGTACGATGGCGGGCCTTGTGCCGCCATCGCGCCCAGCCCGTACAGCACGGCGCGCACGGCCCCACCGGCCGCGAACGCGCGGTGCGAGCCGAGACGATGCAGGCCGACGGCGATCCCGACGAACGTCGCCGCGTACATGGTGCCGAGCGCTGCGAGCTCCACACCGCCGATCCCCTGTCGCAGCGCGAGCACCGCCGCCGCGACGGTGCCGAGCAGCGGCACGAGCGTGGTCAGCGCGGCGTGCACGGCCTGCCGACGGCGCAGCGCGGGCGTCGTGCGCACCGTCGCGCGCGCGCGGATCGCCGGTGTTGCCGCCGGTACGGAGATCGTCGGCTCGAGGACGGGCATCCTAGGCATCGAGCCCCTGCAGCTTTCCCTCGATGTAGAGCGAGCGCGTCGCGGTGCGGCGCAGCTTACCGCTCGAGGTCTTCGGAATCGTCCCCGGTTTCACCAGCAGCGACGCATGCAGGCGCAAGCCATGGCGCATCGCCACCGCCTCGGTGACCCCGGCGGCGATCTCGGCCACGCCCGCTCCGCCCGCTCCTCCGATGCCGCGCGCGACCTCGTGCACCGCCACCACGCGCTCCTCACCGGCGACATCGACGCCGAACACGACGCCGCAGCCCGCCCGCAGCGCCGGATGCGCGCGCTCGATCGTGCGCTCGATGTCCTCGGGGTAGTGGTTGCAGCCGCGCACGATGATGAGCTCTTTCGAGCGGCCGACGACGAACAGTTGCGCGTCGGCCACAAAGCCCAGATCGCCGGTGCGCAGGAAGCGCGCTGGCTCGCCGGACAGCGTCGCGCCGAACGTCTCGGCCGTGGCCGCGGCATCGTCCCAGTAGCCCGCGCACACGCTCGGCCCCTGGACCCAGATCTCGCCCACGCACCCCGGCTCGGCGGGCAACCACCGCTCGGCATCGACGACGATCGCGCGGTGGTCGTCCGCGGGCCGCCCGCACCCCACCAGCAGCTGCGCGTCGCCGTGCGCCGCGCGCACCACGCGGCCGGCCCCGAGCGCGCCGCGGTCGACGCCGATCACGTGCGGCGCACACAGCCTGTCTCCGCCGGTGACCATCAGCGTCGACTCCGCGAGCCCGTAGCACGGATAGAACGCCTCGCGCCGGAAGCCCGCGCGTGCCGCCCTGGCCGCGAAGCGCTCGAGGACGTCCGCGCGCACCGGCTCTGCGCCGTTGAACGCCACGTCCCAGCTCGACAGATCGAGCGCGCCGATCGCGTCGTCCGGAATCCGGCGCACGCAGTGATCGTACGCGAAGCTCGGCCCGCCGCTGGTCGTCACGCGATAACGTGTGATCGCCTCCAGCCACACCAGCGGCCGCTTCACGAAATCGAGCGGCGACATCAAGTAACATGGGATGCCGAGATACGCACTCTGCAGCACGTTCCCGATCAGTCCCATATCGTGATACAGGGGCAACCAGCCGGCGAATACCGTGCGATCCGGATGATGGCCTGTGCGCTCCTGGATCACGCGCTCGTTGGCCATCAGATTGCCATGGCTGACCATCACGCCGCGCGGGCGCCCGGTCGATCCCGACGTGTACTGCAGGAACGCCAGCGACCCCGGCCCGAGCCTGGGCAGCGTCCACGCGTGCGCCGCCAGGTCATCGATCGCGAGCCGCGGCACGCCGGCCAGCCCGTCGATTCGCGCCAGCATCGGCTCGATGCGCGCGAGGAACGCTCGCGTCGACACCACCACGGCCGGCCGAGCCCCGGCGACGATGCCGGCCAGCCGCGGCGCATCTTCGACGGAGCGCGGCGGATACACGGGCACCGCGAGCACGCCGGCATACAGACAACCAAAGAACCCTGCGACGAAGTCGATCCCGGGCGGAAACAGCAACAGTGCGCGCTCCCCGGGCGGCGCGCCCCCGGCCAGCGCCCCCGCGACCGCGCGCGCCCGCTCCGCGAGCACGCGATAGCTCATGCACGCGCGCAGCTCGGCGCGCACGTCGAGCTCGGCGAACGCCAACCGCTCGCCGCGAAGCGCACTCCACCGTTCGACCACGTCGACGAGACTGTCCAACACCCTGGCGCACGCTTCTACCTTGCTGATCGGCTCGCGTCCAGCGCGACTCGCCACGCGACAATCAAAGATCGCGAATCAATCACAGTCTGTGCTGGAGTGTCGCAGAACATACCGGAACACGAACACCGATACAGCGATGCGCATCTGTGCGAAACAAAAGCAATCCGCCGAAGATGGCGATCGAGACGTAGTGGATCTCGGTGATCGCCGCGGGCGGAACGGCGCCGATCAGGACATCGCGCATGATGCCGCCCGCGACCGCCACGACGAATGACAGGAACAGCACATCGGGCCACATCGAGTCATGCATCAGACGGGGTCGCGATGGCGCTCGATCCACCAGGCGACGAGGAGCAGCGACCACGCAGCGATCGACACCACGAACAGCCCGCGCGGATCGGGCGGCGGCGGACCGAAGGTCGCACCGAGCTGCATCGCGAACAGCGCAGCGACGAACACCCACAGGCCGATGCGGCCGATGCGGTCGCGCGCTCGCGTGACGCTCGCATAGAGCAGCGCGCCGCCGATCATCATCGCGCCCTCGACGGCCAGCGTGCCGGGGATCGAGTTCCACAGCCCGAGGCCGTAGCGCGGGCCGTCGCCGTGCAGGATCGGCATGTCGGGCGCGTGGGCGATCCAGTCGAGCACCCAGTGCGACAGCACGCAGAGCCCGAGCACCACCGCCGCGCGGCCATCGCGCCGGAGCGCCGCGTAGACCGCGCCGAACGCGATCGACCAGCCGAGCGCCGCGACCAGGCTATGCGAGTACGGCATGTACTCGAGCACGAGCGGCGACGCGGCCGTCGCGCCGGCCTGGATGCGTGTGTGCTCGATGCCGGCGAGGTTGAAGATCGGCCACAGGATGTCGAGGAACTGCGGCGCCGCGAGCAGCACCGGCAGCGGTGCGCGCGGCGCCGCGCGCTTGGCGGCAAATCCCACCGCGAAATGGCCAATGAACATCTGCCGACGGTATCAGCTCACGCGAGCCAGGTCATGGCTCTTGCTCGACAGTCACGGTGTCGCTGCGAGCAGCGCACCGAGCGTGTCGGCGATCTCGACGGTGCCGCGGACCTGGCGCGCGGCGCCGCCGTGCCACGCGATGTGGCCCGAGGCGATGCCGGCGAACATCTCGCGATACAGCTCGGCAGCGGCCTGCGAGACGCCGAAGCTCGTGAACGTCGGCACCACCGCATCGAGCGGCGCATCCTGTGCGGTCACCGGCTTCCCCGTGAGCTTGGCGAGCGCGGCGGCGACGTCGTGCCCGGTGTAGTCGCGCGGGCCGGCCAGCTCGATCACCTGCAGCCCGGGCTTGCCACCCTCGACGAGCGCCGCGGCGACCGTGCGCCCGATGTCGCGCGTCGCCACCTGGGGATAGCGGAAGCCGGCGGGGATGAACGTCGGCAGCACGCCCTGCGCGAGCGCGCCGAGCGCCGCGCCCCAGTTCTCCTGAAAGTAGGCCGCGCGGACGGCGGTCACCGCGGCGCCCGTCGCCGTCAGCTCGCGCTCGGCGTGATGCACCCCCTGGATCGGCCCGGTGCCCTTCTCGTGATGCGCGCCGACCGACGACAGCAGCACGACATGCGGCAGCTTTGCGGCGCGCACCGCCTGCGCGATCGCGCCGGCCAGCTTGCGGTTGCTCTCGAGCGGCGTCGGGCTCGCGATCGATGCCTGCGGCGGCAGCAGCACGAACGCACCCGCCACCCCGGTGAGCGCCGTGGTGAGCGCCGCGACATCGTCGAGCGAGGCCACGGCGACCTCCGCGCCCTTCTGCGCCCAGGCGGCGCCCTTGGCGGCATCGCGCACGATGACCCGCACGGCCTTGCCCTGTGCGAGCAGCGTCTCGGCAGCGACCGAACCCGTGTGACCCGTGACTCCAGCGATTGCGTACATGGCAGCTCCTTTGTGCGATCAAGATGGCGCCGCGGCCGCCATTCGCCAAATTGGTGATATGCATAGGCGATATGCATGCGGTTCATGACGTCCTCGCCGCCATGGACCTCAACCTCGTGGTGGCGCTCGACGTGCTGCTCGCCGAGCGCCACGTCACGCGCGCGGCCCAGCGCCTCGGCATCACGCAATCGGCGGCCAGCCACGCGCTCGGCCGGCTGCGCGAGCTGCTCGGCGATCCGCTGCTCGTGCGCGGCCCGGGCGGCGCCATGGTACCGAGCACGCTCGCGCTCCGGATCGCGCCGCAGCTCCGCAAGGTCCTCGAGGACCTCGCCGGCGTCCTGCGCGGAGAGACCTTCGATCCGGCGACCGCGCGCCGCACGTTTCGCCTCGGCGGCAGCGACTATGTCGAGCTCGTCCTGCTCCCCCGGCTGGCGGCGCGGCTCGCGCGGCTCGCCCCCGGCGTCGACCTCTGGGTCCACAACTTCGACGACTGGGGCGACGCCGAGCTCGCGACCGGCAAGCTCGACTGCGTCCTCGCGCCGCCTCGCCGCAACGCGCGGCCGAGCGGCATGTTCGAGAAGATCCTCCTGCACGAGTCCTTCACGTGCGTGATGCGCGCAGGCCATCCGCTCGCGGGCGCGCGCCTCACGCTCGCGCGCTACTGCGAGGCGCCTCACCTCATGGTCGCACCGCGCGGGACGCCCGGCAGCATCGTCGACGATGCCCTCGCGGCGGCCGGCCGCACGCGCCGCGTCGCCCTCGCCGTCCCGCACTTCCTCGTCGTACCCTACGTCATCGCTGCCACCGACCTCGTCGCCACGCTCGCCAACCGGATCGCCGCGCTGTTCGCGACCACGCTCGACCTGGTCATGGTCCCACCACCGATCGCGATCGCCCGGTTCGCGATCGCCGTCGCGTGGCACGAGCGCAACCACCACGATGCGGCCCAGCGCTGGTTCCGCGACCAGATCGCCGCGGTCGCCACCGAGGAGCTCGCATCGTGACGCTGTCGACCGAGCTCGTGTGGGTGTTCGGCTACGGCTCGCTGATCTGGCGGCCTGCGATGGCCTACGCCGCGCGCCGCGCCGCGTGCGTCACCGGCTGGTCCCGCCGGTTCTGGCAGGCGTCGACCGATCACCGCGGCACGGCGGAGTCGCCCGGGCGCGTGCTCACGCTCGTCGAGAGCGACCAGCACGTGTGGGGCGCCGCCTATGCGATCCCGCGCGCCGAATGGCCGGCGATCGACGCCGCGCTCGACGTGCGCGAGCAGCAGGGGTACGCCCGCCTGACCGTCGATGTCGGGCTTGCCGCCGCCGCGCAGGCCGGCCCGATCGTCGAGACCGTGCCCGGCCTGCTCTACGTCGCGACGCCGGCGAACCCGTACTTCATCGGGCCCGAACCGCTCGACGCCACCGCCGAGATCGTGCGGCGATCGCACGGCCCGAGCGGGACCAACCTCGAATACGTGGTGCAGCTCGACCTCGCGCTGAACGCCATGGGCGTCGTCGATCCCGAGGTGCGCGCCCTCACCGAGCGCCTGCGCTCGCGCGCGCCGTGAGCCGCCAGCGCATCGGACTCGTCGCGATCGATCTGTCAGGGCGTGAAGCGATAGACGTCGTGATTCCAGATCTGCCGCGGCGTCACGCCGTCGTCGCACACGAAGTCGTAGCCGCCGAAGATGTACATCGAGCCGGCCACGCGCGCCGAGTTGATCCGCTTGAGGCGGACCAGCGGGTCACCGCCCGGAAACTGCTGCGTCCACACTCGATCATGCAGGTCGAATCGCCATAGCTCGCTGGTCGGGTGCTGCGGGAACGGGCCGCAATCCACACCGACCGGCGTGTCACCGCCCTGCAAGTACAGGCTGTCACCGATCGCCACGGCGGTTCCGTAGTTGCGCGGCGGCGCGACATTGTCGCCGGGCGCGGGCGTCACGTTGTTCCACGTCCGCGACGCCAGCGCGAGCTCCCAGGTATCGTCGAGCACCATGAACTGAAACTGCTCGTTGATCGACTCGCCGCCATAGAGGATCAACCGGCCGCCCCGAGACCCGATCATGGCCTCGTGGCGCGCGGGTGGTGAGCCGGCCGCGCCGACCGGAATCAGCTCGGTCCACGCATTCGAGTGCAGATCATATACCCACAGATCATTCAGCACCTGAAAGAAGCTGGTCACTCCGCCAAAGATGTACAGCTTGTCATCCACCACCCACGCCGATGGCCGCGACCGCGGCGATGGGCCCGCGTTGCTCGCCACAAGCTCGGTCCACCGGTTGTCGTCGACGTCGTACGCCCACAGGTCGCCGTACGCCGAGAAGTCCGAGAAGAACGGCCCGAAGAACGCCCCGCCGAACACCAGCATCCGGCGCGAAGCCCGATGCGCGGCCGACGCCGCGAACACTCGAGGCGGCGGCGTCGCCCCGGCCGGCGTCAGCACCTCCCAGCGCCGCTTCACCGTATCGAACCGGTGCAGATCATCATAGATCTGCGTGTCGCCGGTGACAGAGTCATCGCGCGCACCGCCGAACACATACACCATGTGCCCGATCGCCGCGACCGCCGGTGTCGACCGCTCCGACGGCGCGGGACCCGTCGTCGCCAGCCGCGTCCACCGGCCATCGTGGCGCGAGACCGCGGCGCTCTCGACAGCGAGCGCATCGCCGGGCTCGTCCGGCTCGCCGACGCACCCGATCCCCGCGAGCACCGGCACCAGTCGCATCCACAAGACCACATCCATCAAGGAAGAACGCATGGCGCGCCACGCTAGCACGCAGCGCCGGCGCTCCACGTTGCCGCACGATGCTGCAGGCCGCACTCCCGGCGCCTGGCGCTCCGTCGTTGCACACCATTACACTCGCGCGATGCCACGCCTGATCGCCCTGGCCGCCCTCGCATGTGCGACCGGCGTGGCAACCGCCGAGCCCGCGCCTGCGCCCGCCGTCCCGGTAGGCCGCCGCCTCTCGCCCAGGTCCGATGCCGTCCTCGCTTCTTACACGGCGACCGTCAACACCGAGCTCGCCGCCTACGACTTCCGGCTCAGGGCCGGCGTGCCGCTCCTGCGCGGCGACGGCTACGGCCTGGCGCTCCTCGGCGGCTACGGCGCCACCCACCTCGACGTGGCGCTGCCCGATCTCCAACCCGAGCTCACCCTCCATCGATTCGAGGCCATCCTGGGCGGCGGCGCTGCCATCGCGCCGGGCTGGTCGATGCGCGGCTCCGTCGGCGTCGCGCACTCGTCGGACCTTCGCGACTCGACGTGGAGCGCGCTCCAGGTCACCTCCTCGGCCATGGTCCATCGCGTGCTCGGGCCCGCCGACGCCGTGATCGTCGGCGTCATCTACTCGCAGAGCGCCGAGCTGTTGCCCGTGCTCCCCATCCTCGGCTACGTGCACCAGCGCGAGGCCTCGCCATTTCGCCTCGACATCTTCCTCCCGCACCACGCGCGCGCCGAGTACGAGCTCGCGCCCTGGCTGCAAGGCGCCCTCGCCATCGAGACCGCCGGCAACACCTGGGTCCTCCAGATGGGCCGGGCCGAACGCCGCGCACACCGCGCCGGCGGCTCGCTCTTCGGCGAGCTCGGTCTACGCGCCACCCAGCTCATCCGGCTCGCGGCGCGCCTCGGCCTCTCCGTCGATCGCTACTCGCTTCCCTCGCAGCTCGACGGCGCGCCGCGCGAGCAGCCGTTACGCGCCGCGGCCTTCGCACAGCTGGCCATCCTGATCGTTCCCTGATCAGAGGCCGGGGCCGGCGATCACGACGTTGTCGAGCAGCGAGCCCGCGTACCACATCGAGGTATCGACATACGCCGGATACACGGGGGCGCTCGCGCTCGTGTAGACCAGGGTGCCATTCTGGAAGTACTTCACCGTGTGCGCCGTCCCGTCGTAGGCGATGCGAAACACGTCACCCGCCGCATAGCTGAGGCTGGCCTTCCACACACCGAGCTCGCGCACCTCGAGCAGGTCCGGCGTCTTGAAGTGGAACGCGAATCGGATCTCGGCGCGCGTGGTCCGGCCGAACATGAAACACGGTGCCGCTCGGCTTGGTGGGAATCCCGCGGGTCGCCTGCGTGATCGTGCGCACCGTATCGCTGCCGTTGTCCGGATCGTGCAGCGTGAGCTGGACGTCGTAGCTCACGCCGGGCTGCAGATAGAAGATGCTGCCATTCAGCGCATTCACCGGGGTCGCGGTCGAGCTCGCCTGGTAGTCCATGCGCACCAGCGGCAGCGCCGATCTCCAGCCGGTGGTGCCATGAACTCGATAGCTCACTGCGACCGTTGCATTGTGATTGGCATCTCCCGTGACCGGCCACTCGACACCGATCGAGTTCATCGTGGCGTACTGCGTGACCACACCCGGTGTCGTCGTGCTGGCTTGTGCCGCGGCGCGCGGCAGGAAAGCCACCGTGCTGACCGCGAATGCCAGCCCAGACATCATTACCCATCTACACGCACCATGGAACGCTGTCATAACTCTCTCGCCTTTCTGCGGATATTCGATGAGGTCGTTGCCGCGGGCTCGCATGAGGCTGCGCGGCACGACGCGAGCCGCACGGCGGCGTCGCCAGCGGACGACAATGCACGGCGTGCGCCGGATCGTCTGTCTCCGCGTTCACTTCGAATCGCGGCTCGTCACAAGCATGTCTCGCGCCGGGAGACATCGGGAGACACCGTCGGAGACAGGGCAGAACAGCACCGTGTGCGCGGCCGGCCGCGCGCCCGGCCTCCACCCCACGCCCCTGCTCCGGCGCGCGGCCGGCTCAACGCGTCGTGATCTGAAAGACATTGCCTTCCGGATCGATCCCGTCGCAGAACGCAGCGTCACCGAAGCGGTGGACCTCTCGCATCCTCACCCCGGCAGCGACCAGCGCGGCGCGAGCGCCGTCGATGTCGTCGACGTGAAAGCACAGCTTGACCCACGCATCGAGCCGCTCGGGCGGTGGCTCGGACGGCTTTGGCCCGGCCTTGATCGCGTGGAGCCCGAGCACGACGCCACCGGCATCGAGCCGCACCCAGCCCGGCTCGGCGGTGATCACCGGAAGGCCGAGCGTGCCCTGATAGAACGCCTGCATCCGCGCGACGTCCTCGACGAAGATGATGGTCTGGGCCATTCGCATGCCGCAAGCTTTTCACAAGGCAGTGCGGTCTGCCGACGCCAGCCGTCCACAAATACCGGCCAACCAGTGCGCGGCGGCGGGTAGAGCTCGCGCGCTCACTCCGCGCGCAGCGGGTGGCAGAACCGCTCGTGGGCCTTCGGCGACCGCAGGATCTCCGTGAGGTAGTACGTGGTGTACTCGTCGATGCGCGCCTCATCGCCTGCCGGGATGAACGCGGCCGCACCGGTGCGCCACCCGGCCACACAGGTCGCAGCCTCTGCCTGCGATGCAGCGCAATCGAGCAGCGCGTTGAACGCGGCGCGCCACTGCGCGAAGGCCTCGCGCGTCATCGGCTCTCCGTGCCCCGGGATCAGCCGATCGAACGGAGTCGCCGCGATCTCGCCGAGCGCCGCGCGCCAGCCCTCTGGACATCCGCTGTCGAAGAACGGCACCTCGGCCACCACGAGGTCGCCCACGATCGCCGTCTTGGTCGCGGGGTCGTAGATCCACAGGTCGGCCTCCGTCGCGGCGAACGGTGCGACGCGGAGATCGAGCCGCCGGCCCGCGATGTCCACCGGCCCGGACTGCGCGATCGGCCGCGACGGCAGCAGGTTCGCGGTGTCGTCGATCGCCGCGCGGCCGAGCTTGATGTCCTCGATCTGCTGCGGCGTGGCCTTGCCGCTCGCAAGCAGCGCCTCTCCCTGCGCGCGCCCCTTCGGAAAGAAACCCACCAGGGCTCCCTCGACCGCGCGCGTCGCGATGAGCTCCGCCCCGGGATACACCGCCCGCAGCTCCGCATTGCCACCGCTATGGTCCAGGTGCCAGTGCGTGTTCACGATCGCCGCGATCGGCGCCCCTGCTTGCCGCGCGAACGCCAGTAGCTTCTCCTGATGCTCGGTATGCCGCCCCGTATCGACGACGATCAACCCGCGGGGTGCCCGGAGGATGATGCTGTTCCCATCGGGCCCACGGTCCGTCGGAAACGCACCCGCGATCACGACCGGCGCTGGATCGTATGCGCTCTTCGCGGGCGCACCGGACTGCGTTCCACCGCACGCAGCCAGCGCAATGACGACCAGGGCTCGCTCGATCATGCCGCCCACGGTAACGCAAGCTTCTGCCGTTCACCCATGAATCGATGACCCGATGGGTGACGGACACTGAGAAGCCAGCCTCGCGGTGTTGTCCGATCATCCGCGCCGCGTCGCAGCAGCGCCGCACGGCTGTCGCAGCGGCTGCGTCATTCGCGCCTGGATCTCGAGGCATCACCCCTCCCAAGCGCGATTCGCCGGGCGAATCCACCAGGGGCGAAAAATGCCCAACACGAGAGCCCGCATGTGGATCGCACGCGCGCAGCGCGCACTTGCCATCGGGCACCCGGCCGCTACGAGGGTTGCGTCGGATCGCAGACTTCGGGATCACCGCTCGCGCCCCGACATAGAATATTTCCACTGGTCCTCGCGCTGCACTCCCATCCACCCGTGACCTCAGACAGCTCTCGATCACCCAGTGTCCGAATCGTGACTCGATGGATGGCCAGACGGCGAACATGCGTTCTGCTCTTCTTCATGGAGATTCCGATCGTTGGCAGTGTTGATTGGCGTCATCGAATGACGCGTACAATCTGCAACGCGATCTCCGTCCGGAAGATCCATAGTCCTTTATCGATCCTTAATACATCACGGAACGCAGGGCTGGTCGTCGACCAGCGCGCCGGTCTTCTCGTCCAGTTGCCGCGGAAGACAGCTGACGAGATCCGCCAGATCCGGCGGTGGC
>DATIPJ010000467.1:0-9878 GCA_035472155.1 Kofleriaceae bacterium | reverse complement strand
AGATCACGCCGACCCGATACCGCACCTTCGTCTCCAGCATGTTGGTCGTGCCGGTTGCGCTCGGCACCATGTTCGCGGCGATGGTCTCGGCAAGCCTGTTGCCCGTCATCGGATGGCGTGGTGTGGCCTTCACCGGCGCGGTCGATCGGCTGCTGCTTGATCGGCCAGACCGCGCGGATCGCGCCGGCCGACAAGCGGCTGTACGCGCTGCGCGACGTCACCGCGACGGTGGAGTCGCTGCCGATGATCGCGTCATCGATCATGTCGAAGAAGCTCGCCGAGGGCATCGACGGGCTCGTGAGCGACTGCAAGGTCGGGCGCGGCGCGTTCCTCAAGACGCTCGAGCGCGCCCGCGCGCTGTGTGCGCTGCTGCGCGCGATCGCCGAGCGGGCCGGCAAGCGCATCGCGTGCGTGTTGACCGACATGGACGCGCCGATCGGCCGCACGATCGGCAATGCGCTCGAGATCCGCGAATCGATCGAGATCCTGCGCGGCGGCGGCCCGCGCGACACCCGCGAGCTGACGCACGTGCTGGGCGCCGAGATGCTCGTGCTCGGCGGCGCCGCGCGCGATGCGGCCGACGGCCGCGCGAAGATCGAGCGCGTGCTCGGCGACGGCAGCGCCCTCGAGGTGTTCCGCAAGGTCGTCGCGGCGCAGGGCGGCGATCCGCGGGTCTGCGATTCGCCGGGCAGCGTGCTGCCCAGGCCCGCGCACCGCGACGAGCTGGCGCTCCGCCCCGGCCGGATCGCGGGGATCGACGGCGAGGCACTCGGCATCGCCGCGCTGCTGCTCGGCGCCGGCCGGCGAACCACCGACGACGTCATCGACCCGGCGGCGGGCCTGGTGATCGATGCCTATCCCGGCGAGCGCATCGAGCCCGGCGCACCGCCGCAGGTCATCCTGTGCCACAACCTGTCCGCGGGCGATCGCCGGCTCGCCGACGCGCGCGCGCTGATCGAAGCCGCGTTCGAGATCGCGCCGCTCGACGGTTCGGCGTCGCGCTCCGTCGGCGAGCCGCCGTCGCGCATCCTCGAGGTGACCCGGTGAACCCTGCGCTGCACGAAGACGGACTCTACGACCGCGTACAGGCCGCCGCCGCACAGGTCCGCGCGCGCTGCTCGCTCGCGCCGCAGGTCGGCCTGATCCTCGGCTCGGGCCTCGGCGGCTTCGCCGACGGGCTCACCGGCGCGACCGCGATCGACTACGGCGACATCCCGCACTTCGCGCGCTCGACCGTGCCCGGCCATCACGGACGGCTCGTGCTCGGCGCGCGCGCCGGCGCCCGCTGCGTCGCCATGCAGGGCCGCGTGCACATGTACGAGGGCCACAGCGCCGCCGCCGTCGCGTTCCCCGCCCGCGTGCTCATCGCGCTCGGCGCCCGCGTCTTGCTCATCACCAACGCCGCCGGCGGGGTCAACCCGGCGTGGGCCGCGGGCACGCTGATGGTGATCCGCGATCACATCGACCTGTTGCGCGACCAGGCGCTGCGCGGCCCCAACGACGACCGTCTCGGCACGCGATTCCCCGACATGAGCACGGCGTACGCCCCCGAGCTGCGCGCGCTGGCCAAGGAGGCCGCGGGCGCTTCCGGAGTCGCGGTGCAAGAGGGTATCTATGCCGCGATGCCCGGCCCGACCTACGAGACCCCTGCCGAGATCCGCATGCTGCAGCTGCTCGGCGCCGACGCGGTGGGGATGTCGACCGTGCCCGAGGTCTGCGTCGCGCGCCACATGGGCGCGCGCGTGATCGGCATCTCGTGCATCACCAACCAGGCGGCGGGCATCAGCGGACAGGCGGTCTCGCACGACGAGGTCACCGCGACCGCCGCGCGCGTCCGCGGTTCGTTCGAGACCCTGCTCGAGGCGATCCTCGGCGGGCTGGTCACCACCGGCGAGCTGGCACCATGACGACCTCGCCGCCGGGCAAGCCGCCGACCGAGCCGCCGACCAACGCCGCGCTCGACGCGCGCGCGATCGAGGCCCAGCAGCTGGCCTATGCGCCGTACTCCAAGTTCCGCGTCGGCGCCGCCGTGCAGATGAGCGGCGAGGTGTTCTCCGGCGCCAACGTCGAGAACGCGTCGTACGGGCTCACGATCTGCGCCGAGCGGGTCGCGGTGTTCTCCGCGGCGATCGCCGGCAAGCACGAGCTCGAGGCGATCGCCGTCTGCAGCGATGCGTCGCCGCCGTCGTCGCCGTGCGGCGCGTGCCGCCAGGTCCTGCTCGAGTTCGCCCGCGATCCCGCGGCGGTCACCGTCACCGCGATCAACCCCGCGGGCGAGCGCCGGAGCTGGACCTTGGCCGAGCTCATCCCCGACGGATTCTCCGGCCGCGAGCTGCCATGACCCGGCGCGGCCGATCGGGCTCCGGCCCGGGCCAGGACCCGCCCGCCGTGCGCGACGACGAGCTGGTGTTCCGCGGCGGGACGATCCTCACGGTGGATCCGGAGCACCGCGTGCTCGCCGGCGATGTCGCCTGCAAGGGCGGCGCGATCGTCCACGTCGGCGGCGACTACACGCCGACCGGGCGCGACTTCACGATCGTCGACTGCGCGGGCTGTATCGTGATGCCTGGGCTGGTCCAGGCCCACGTCCACACCTGCCAGACGCTGGCGCGCGGGCGAGCCGACGACCTCGAGCTGCTCGACTGGCTGCGTACGGTGGTGTGGCCGTACGAGGCCGCGCTCGACGAGACCGCGATCACCGCGAGCACGGAGCTGGCGTGCGCCGAGCTCCTGCTCGGAGGCACGACGGCGATCCTCGACATGGCCACGGTGCACCACACCGATGCCGTGTTCGCCGCCGCCGAGCGCAGCGGCATCCGCGCGACGATCGGCAAGGCGATGATGGACGCCCCCGACCCCGCCACCCCGCCGCGCCTGCGCGAGGGCACGCGCAGCTCGCTCGACGAGTCGGCGGCGCTGATCGCGCGCTGGCACGGTGCAGCCGCAGGCCGACTGCGCTACGCGTACGCGCCGCGCTTCGTGCTGTCCTGTACCGACGACCTCCTGCGCGAGGTCGGCCACGAGGCGCCCCGGCGCGGCGTGCGGGTCCACACCCACGCGAGCGAGAGCCAGGGCGAGATCGAGCTGGTCCGCCAGCGGTTCGGCAAGGACAACATCTCCGTGCTCGACGACTTCGGCCTGCTCGGCGACCACTGCTGCGTCGCGCACTGCGTGCACGTCTCGGCCGACGAGCGCCGGCTGCTCGCCGCGCGCGGCGCCCACGTCTGCCACTGCCCGTCGTCGAACTTGAAGCTCGCGTCCGGCATCTGCCCGGTGCCCGAGCTCATCGCCGCCGGCGTCTCGGTCGCGATCGGCGCCGACGGCGCGCCCTGCAACAACAACCTCGATGGCCTCGTCGAGCTCCGGCTCGCGGCACTGCTCCACAAGCACCGCGCCGGTGCGCGCGCGCTCCCCGCGCCGGAGGTCGTGCGGATGGCGACGCTGGGCGGCGCGGCGGCGCTCGGGCTCGCCGATCAGATCGGTTCGCTCGAGCTCGGCAAGCGCGGCGACCTGATCGCGATCGATATCCAGGCGCTGCACAGCGTGCCCACCGCGAGCCCGTGGTCGGCGATCGCGTACGCCGCGAAGTCGTCCGACGTTCGCCACGCGGCGGTCGACGGCGCGATCGTCGTCCGCGATCGCGCGCACCTCTCGCTCGATCTCGCGCGCGTGCGCGATCGTGCGCGCGCTGCGGCAGCAACGCTGTTCCGCTGACGGTTCCCTACACCACACGATCGGAAGCACTCTCAGAGAGACGGTCCTCGTCGGGCCGATGGCGCCCGTTTCCTGGACGCGTTGCGCGCTATATGCTATTCAGCCCGACCTGATGTCGAGTTGCCAGTGTGCGGGGAATCCCATTCTCGCTTCCGAAGCTCTGATCGCAACCTCCATTGCAACCTGTGATCGCCTCGGTGGTGGCGGCCGTTGGTGACCGCGGCGATGCCCGGGCTGCCCGCCCCACAGGACGGGCTGTCGCCTTCGGTGTCCGAGGCGATCGGTGAAGCCTGGGCCAACGAGGTTGCCAATACGCTGCGCTCGCAGATGCGCAACCTGGTCGGCGGCTGGCCGGGCACGCTGCGCGAGGCGCGCACGCGCTTGCTGTTCGGCCTGCGCGCCGCGCGCCCATCGACGATCGACTCCGAGGAGCTGACCGCGCTGACCCGGGCGGTCTACGAGGCGGCGCGTCGGTGCTGGGACCAGGTCGCGGCGCCCGATCCAGAGCCGTAGGTCGTCTGCCGGTTTCGGGGTATCCTCCGCTTTGCCCCGATGCTGCTCACGCGCGATGAGATGACGTTCGACTTTGCGGGCGCGAAGCTCGACCCGGCGCGCGACCGCGAGCTCCTCGAGTGGATGTTCAACCAGTTCCTGTACGGTGAGGTCACCGGCATCCAGGTCGGACACTGGCTGTATGACGCGCCCGACTTCGAGGCCGCCAAGTTCCTCGCGCGCCAGTCGCTCGAGGAGATGCAGCACGTCGATAACTTCCTGCGCATCATGGCGATGCTCGGTTGTCGCCCCCGCGCCGCGCATCCCGCGGTTCGCTTCCTCGCCACCGGCATGATGGGCGGCTCGTGGGCCGAGCACGTCGCGCTCGAGATGGCCCAGGGCGAAGGCTTCGTGCTGCAGGCGTTCTACGCCGTGATCGACACCCTCGATCACAAGCCGTCGGTCGATATCCTGCGCCGCGCGGTCAAGCAGGAGGAGCGCCACGTCGAGTTCGGCGAGCAGCAGACCACCAAGGCGATCGAGGGCAAGGGCTGGCTGCGTCGCCGGCTGCTCGGTCTCTCGCTGGTCTCGATGTGGGGCGTGCGCCGGCTCGCGCGCTACATGGAGCGCCGGCTCGGCAAGGACCACCCGGTCATGAAGCACCTGCCGGCGTTCCTCGCACACGCCAACGTATGCGCCGAGCTGCGGCTGCGGCGGATCGGCGTGCTCGATCGCCCGCTCACGGAGCTGTCGGGCGGTCGACGCGCGCTGCTGGTCGCCGAGGCGTACGGCGGCAAGGCGCTCGGCGGCCTGGTCTCGCTGATCTCGCTGCCGCTGCGCCTCCTGCCGCTGTGGCCCAAGAAGAAGCGGCTGACCGATACCTACCTGCGCGACGCGCACGTCACCGGGTTTGCGCTGCCTGCGGGCTCGGTTCCCGACGACGCGCAGCCGCAAGAGCCCTGAGCCCGCGCCCAGGAGACCGGATTGCATCCGGTCTCCTTCGCCTCGATCGGCTCGCGAAGCGCTCGCCTGTACGGAGAAGACGGCTCGCATTCGCTCGCCTAAGGGCCGAGCGCGCGTGTGTCATCCGAGCAGTCGAGCTGCAGCGGCTTGGGCGAGAGCAGCGCGGTGCCGAACACCTGCTGCGTGAGCTCGTCATCGGTGATCGGCTGTGACATGTGGGTCTGCACCAGGATCCAGCGGCAGTCATCGCCGCACGCCTTCGCCTTGCCGTCGGGCTTGCCCAGGCGCCGCTTCTCGAACACGTGGGTCACGCGCATCCGCACCTTGCCCGCCGGCGCGCTGGGCTGGGCCGGGATATCGGCGATGTAGTTGCCGATCCAGTACGCGACCGTGGCCTCACCGGGCGTGCGTCCGACGGTACCGACCCGGCGATCCTCGAGCTTGCCCGCCGGCAGCCGCGCGCCGAGCACCGCGGGCCCGTGCCACTCGTCGCCCGCGTCGGGCCCGAGCACCAGTGCCGACGGGTCCTGCGACACGACCTGCGGATCGTGCGGCGTGCGAAACAACCCGCGCCCGAGCACACCCGACAGCTCGTCGCGCAGGTCGCCCGAAACCACCTCGGTCTTGATCGCCTTGGGCGGCGGACCATCGCGCGGCGCCGGCGTCCAGCCGAACGACAGGTGCTCGAACACCGGGACCCAGCGATCGCCGTCGTGCGCGTACAGCGCCGTGATGCGCAGCGGGATGACCGCGGTGCGCCCGCAGGCCTCGATCCGCCACGACAGCTCGTCGGCCATCCACGCGGCCGTGAAGTCGGCGGCGATCTGGATCTCGAGCTTCTTCGAGCGCACGTCGGTCCGCGTCAGGCGATCGATGTCGAGCGGCCACCGGCTCGGCGCGCGCGCCAGGTCGCCGGCGATGTAGACGTCGCCCGGGCCAGCGCCGATCCTCGCAGCGCCGATCTTGGACACGATCATGGATGTGTCGAGCTCGGGCGGATCGTCGCGCTCGTAGGACGCGAGGATGTCGTCCTGCAGCTCGATCAGTACGCGGGCGTAGTGGGTCGCGGCGTCGTCGCCGCTGGCCTGCGGCTCCGGGCTCGTGCTGGCCGGTTTGCTCGACCCCGCGCATCCGGCGAGCAGGCCCGCGACCATCGCGACCATCGGGACCGCGCGCGCCCTCACGCCTTCTCCGATGCGACGTCCTCGCTGTGCACCGGCACCCACGGCGCCGCGGCCGGCTCGCCGCGCCGGCGCACCGCGATCAGCTCGGCGGCGATCGCGACGGCGATCTCCTCGGGCGTCTCGGCACCGACGTCGAGCCCGATCGGCGCGCGCAGCCGAGCCCAGCGCGCCGCGCCGAGCTCACCGTCGAGCAGCCCGCGCACCTCGAGCCGCTTGCGAAACCGCCCGACCTTGCCGCGGCTACCGATCATGCCGAGATAACGGATGTCGTCGTTGACGAGCAACTGCCCGAGCAGCCGCAGATCGATCGCGTGGTCGCGCGTGACGATCAGCACGAAGTCGTCGACGGTGAAACCGCCGACCCGCTGCTCGATCTCGGCGGCATCGAACGACTCGACCGTCGCGGCCGCCCATGGCACCGGCGCGTCGGTCGCCCCGGTCTCGCCGTCGTCGCACACGATCACGCTGAACCCGAGCCCGGCGAGCAGAGGCCCGACGTGGCGCGCCACATGGCCCAGGCCGATCAGGATCGCGCGCTCGGCGGCACCCAGTCGCTCGAGCAGCGCTCCGTCGCGCACCACCGGATGATGCGGCCGCGGATCGCCGGGCGCGGGCGGCCGCACGGTGAGCGCCGCCCCGTCGAGCGGCGTCACCAGGATCTTCGGCGCGCTATCCGCGGTCAGCGCCGCGAGCGCCTCGCGCGACTCCGCGCCCGACGTCACCACGACCTCCATCGCGCCGCCGCAGCACATGGCCAGATCGCGGACCAGGTGCTGGCGCACGATCCGCGGCACCGCCCCGCCGGCGACCTCGCGCGCCGCGCTCACCACGAGCTGCTCGATCCGCCCGCCTCCGACCGTGCCCCACTGCGCTCCATCGGCGGTCACCGCCATCCGCGCACCCAGGTGCCGCGGCGTCGAGCCACGCGCACCGATCACGCACGCGACCGCCACCCCACGCCCGCCGTCGAGCGCGCGCAGCGCCCAGGTGAAGACGTCGGGCCGGGCCACAGGAGACGATTATGCCTTAGGCAGGCTCAGGAGGTGTGCGATCAGCTCGCGCAGCCCGGCGCCCTCGGGGAGCTCGGTCAGATACGCAGGCCGCGACGTCAGCTCGTCCCACCACGCCTTGATGTTCGCCACCCCGACCGACGACGGAAAGCCCTGGAACATCGGCGCATCGTTGAGCGCATCGCCCGCGAACACGTACGGGGACAGGTCCGCCGGGTCGCCCCCGAGCACCTGGCGCACGACGCTCATGCAAGCCGACAGCTTGTCGAAGTGCGGCGGCCCGAAGTTGACGTGCACACTCGAGCGCACCGCGGTGAAGCCCGCCTTGCGCAGCAGGTGCACCACGACCTCGGCGTCGTCCTTGGACAGCGAGACCTCCTCGTTCCAGTCGATCGCCAGGTCGACTTCGCGGTACTTCGAGTCGCTCGACAGCCGCGCGCCCGGGACCTTCGACATCACGTCGACCGCGGCGTCGTTCATCCGGCGCTTCCACTCCGGCAAGCTCGCCTGCGGAACGCCGTACAGCTTGTGCTGCCGGCGGCCCTCGCGAATGAATGTCAGACCGCCGTTCTCCGTCACCACGGCCGTGACCGGCATCATCTTCATGAACGCCTGGCCCCAGCCTGCGGGCCGCCCGGTCACCATGATGACCGGGGTTCCTGACGCGACGAGTTGCTCGATCGCGGCATACGTAGACGCCTCGATACGCTCGCCCGTCGTCATGGTTCCATCGACGTCGGAGAACAGCGCGCGGATCGGACCGCGCAAATCAGCCAGGGGGCGAGTCATGAAAGACAGCTCGATCGAGCCAGACGCTCGTTGTGGGCGGCTCTTTAATCCGAACCGCGGCCCCTGTCCACCCCGAACGCTATGCGATCAGTCGAAGTGCTACGTCATCACTACTTCCGGTTCCCGATCCTAACGAAGGTGTCGGAACCCGCATCGACCGATCCCGCTGTCGGGTCAGCCAGTCTTCGAGGTCGTTGCTGTTGAGCCGCACGATACCGCCCACCTTGAAGACCGGGAGCGGATCACCGGCGCGGCGTGCCATGTACCTACACCACCGCTCCGAGCGACCAAGGGCCGTAGCGATTCCCTTCCACGTTTCGACGAAATTGGACATGCCGGGTTTACCTCCGTGCCCCGCGACGAGTGCAGAGGCTGTGCCGGGGTCCGACCTATTCAGTAAGTCATTGGATACACATGCAGCCCCAGATCGCCGCACACTTCCAAGATTGATGGAGCCCTAACACACACCTTCGGGGACCGACGCAAAACCTGACACAGTTGTCGCGAACTTGCGGCACTGCACTATCGTGCGGCAAGCAATAACAAGGAAGCGGCAAATCCGAACTGCTGGAAATGACAGGCACCCTAGGGTTGCCTGCGGCAATGTCGCGCCTGTCCCGGGGCGTGTGACAGCTGTAACCGGTGGCGGTGCTGGTGCTCGCCCAGTATCCTAGCCTGCACATGCGCGGATTTGTGCGGCGCTGCGCCGCTGTCGGGGTCTTTGCATGTGCTGCGGCTGCGCATGCACAGTCGACCGAGGTCTTTCCGGTCTCCAAGGTTCAGCGGGGGCAGACCGGATACGGGCTCACGACGTTTGCCGGTACCAAGCCCGAGCGCTTCAGCTTCGAGGTCGTCTCGGTCGTGAAGAACTTCCTGCCCAAGCAGGACATCATCCTGGTCAAGTCCGACGATCCCAAGATGGCCGTGTCCGGCTTCTGGCAGGGCATGTCGGGCAGCCCGCTCTACCTCGATGACAAGCTGGTGTGCGCGTTCTCGTACGGCTTCCGGTTCAACAAGGTCGCGCTCGGCGGCTGCACGCCGATCGAGTACATGAAGCGCGAGGGCGACGCGGTCCGGCGCGGCAAGGTCTTCCAGGCCGCCGGCACGAGCTACAAGACCGTGCAGCCCATGGCGGCCTCGCTCGAGGACTGGCGGCGGCTGACGCCGACCGTCGACGCAGCGGCGGCGATGGCCGCGCTCGGCCCGGCGCGCAAGAACTGGCTGATGTCTGCGCCGCTGCCCACGCCGGTCCAGCGCCCCGAGTCTCTCGAGGACCAGACGATGACCGCCTCGGTCCCGCTGTCGATCGCCGGGTTCTCCGCGCCCGCGTTCGGCAAGCTCGAGAAGCTGTTCGGTGACTCGAACATCATCGCCGTGCGCGCTGGCGGGACGTCGGGCGGCAAGGTCGAGGGCGGACCGACCAAGTTCCAGCCCGGCGGCCCGCTCGCGGTCGAGCTCATCCGCGGCGACATGAGCGCGGTCGGCATCTGCACCGTGTCCTCGGTCGAGGGCGACAAGGTGCTGTCGTGCGGCCACCCGATCTTCCAGACCGGCGAGACCTATGCGCCGGTCGCCACCGCGAGCATCCACGCCGTGATCCCGTCGGCGCAGAGCGCGTTTCTCATGGGCACGGCGATCAACGAGATCGGCTCGCTGGTCCAGGACCGCCAGGCCGCGATCGTCGCGGACACCGGGCTGCGGTCACCGACCATCCCGATCGACATCG
>DATIPJ010000466.1:0-6479 GCA_035472155.1 Kofleriaceae bacterium | reverse complement strand
GGTCACGCGATACAGCCACGCAGTGACCCGCCCGACGCCGGCCAGCTGCTCGGGGTGGCGCAGCAGCCCGAGGAAGATGTCCTGCACCGCATCGCGCGCCTCGCTCTCCGAGCGCAGCAGCGCCCGGGCGCGCCGCAGCACCACGTGGCCGTGCTCGCGGTACAGCGCGTCGATCGCGGCCTCGGCCTGGGTCACGGCGAGCCCCGGAAGAACAGCAGCGGGGTGTCCAGGTCGGCGGGGTTCGACTCGAGCCGATACAGCCGCGGGTAGCGACACGCTTCGCTATCGCCGCAGCGCCGCGCGAAGTAGGCCTGGGGCTCGCTGAGCTGCGCGGTCGGCCGCACGTCGACCAGGTGGAACCCCGGCGACGGCGGCATCACGCTCGGGCCGACGTAGCGCGCGCCCATGCTGCCGGCGTCCATGCTGCCGTCGATGTGGATCAGCGCATAGCCGACCGCCTCTCCGACCAGCTCGCCTCCCGCGGTCAGAAACACCGTGCCCTCGGCGATGCGGACCGGCTCGCCGTCGAACGAGAAGTACGCCTCGTCGGGTGGCGGTGCGAGGACGAGCACGGTGAGCCCCGAGGGCGGCGTGGTCTCGAGCGCCAGCGCGTCGACCGGGCCGCTGCGCAGGTCAGGGCCGCGCTGCGTGTTCCAGCGGATCGCGGCGCCATCGGCGACCTCGTCGGGGCGAAACCCGACTGCGGTCCCGTGCAGTCGCGCGAGCGCCTCGCCGGGATAGCTGCCGTCGACCTGCGCGTCGCAGCCGCCCGCGAGCGGCGCAGCCACGAGCGCGCTTGCGAGGACCACGCGAGCAGCGGCGAGCGCGAGCGTCATGGGCAGTCGTACACGTAGCTTGCGGTGGCAGTGTCTCCGAGATACGTCGAGATCGCGGTGACCAAGCGGCCGTCGTCGTCGTAGCGCATGTCGAGGAACGACTGCGGGTCGGACTCCGACGCCTGGTTCATGAATTCGAGGACATTGCCGTTCTCGTCGACCACGTCGTAGGAGATTGCGTGCCCCGCCCCGCCGGCGGTCGGCACCTCGGCGTGGAGGTCGACGGTGGTGAAGTAGTCGCGCCGGAGCGCCGCATCGTCGTAGAGGATGGTCCGGTCGTAGTTCACGTTGCCGCTGGGCTGGTAGCTATAGATGACCTCGGCGAGCCGCCCATCGTCGGGGCCATAGCGCAGCTCGAGGTGCTGATGCGCGGTCCCCGGGTAGGTCACGCCGAGGAGCCGGATCGGCTGCAGCGTGGAGCTCATGGTGAGGATGCGGCCATCGGCGTCGCGCTGGTCGACGACGCTCTCGGACAGCGGGGCACCGCTCGCGTCCACCGACGTGCCCCCGGTGAACCGACCCTGGGCATCATAGGCGTAATCGGTGGTGATGCCGTTGGTCAGCGTGTCACCCGCGGTGTACCAGCTCGCGTGGGTCGTCCAGCTCTGGCGCGTCACATTGCCCGCGGCGTCGAGGATGACCTCGTCGCGCGTCCTGGGTCCGGCGTACGAGATCGTCGTCGGGAAGAAGTGCCCGTTGGGGATGGCGACGTCCGGACAGGTCGTCACGTAGTGGTGCGGGTCGCCGTTGACGAACGCGGTCTGGCAGGTGAGGTGGAGGTCCTTGCTCGGATAGTCGTACCGGGTCTGGCACGACGGCGCGCGGTCCGGCGAGCCGCCGCCGAGGGTCGCCGACGCGCTCGGCATCCGGCGGGCTGGCGGTGGCGGGTCGGCCGTGGTGGTGCAAGCGCTCGAGAGGACGAGGAGGAGCAGCAGCGTGCGCATGGTGACCCCCTAGGACCGCAAGCCGGGCGAGTCGTGCAAAAGAATCTTGCATCCGCCCGCGGCTGGAAAGCCGGAATTGAGCGCGACCAAGGCGCACGGTGTGCCAGCGACTCCCGCGCACGTGGACCGGCGCATGGCTTGCACTCTCGTCGGGCAGGAGGTTCACATGTCGCTCACCACCATTCTCATCATCGTCCTCATCATTGCGCTCCTCGGCGGCGGCGGTTACTACTGGCGGCGCTAGCGCGCAGCGAGCGCGCGGCGGCGAGCGCGGCCCGGCTCAGCGCCGGCCCTTGTACCCCATCATCCCCTGGATGACGCCCTCGCTCGCCTCGGCGACCTCGCCTTCCTCGCGCAGTCGGTCGGCGCAGTCCGCGCACACCTTGCGGGCCTTGCCCCCGACTTTGACGGACACCAGCTTGGTCACCTCGTCATTGCACTCGCGGCAGGTCGGCATGGCGCATCGTACTATCGGCCGAGCGCAGCTGCACGAACATCGAGCGCGGCGTCGAGCGCGGCGGTGACCAGCTCGAGGTCGTGGAGGCGCGCTTCGGTGATCGAGTCGAGCGCATCGAGCAGCTCGACGATCGTGCCCTGCCCCGCCCGGTAGGACGCTTCGGCCATCGCGCGCACGCGCGGGAGGCGAACGATCGCGTCGGCCTCGAACTGCGCCACCGCAGCGCGCCGGCTGCGCTCGATGTCGAGGACGCGCACGAGGTCGGCGGAGAGCTCCGAGGCCGTCGCGGCATGCTCGAGCTCGGCAGCGCGCTGCTGGGCGCGGGCGCGCGCCACCGCGCCCTGGTTGCGGTCGAACACGGGGAGCGGGAGCGACACTCCGACGGTGAGTGCGATGCCCTGCGGGTCGGTGGTGCCAAAGGTCTGCAGCTGCAGGCTCGGGGTCGGGACGGCCTCGGCGTGTGCGAGCGCCTGCTCGGAGCGCGCGGCTGCCTCGGCGGCAACCCCGACCGCCAGCTCGGGGTGGCTCGGTGCGAGCGCGGTGGCGGCGAGCTCGCCGGGGACGAACGGGCCGGAGGCGCGCGGCTGCCAGCCGGCGATCCCGACCGCTTGCGCGAGCGCGCCGGAGGCGACGGCGGCCTCGGTGACCGCGGTGTCGCGCTTGCTCGCGGCGGCGGCCAGCGCCAGGTCTGTGCGCTCGAGCTCGTACGGGCTCTTGGCGCCCGCGCTCTGGCGGCCGGCGACGATCGCGCGCACGGCACGGGCGTCCTCGAGGGCGGCGCTCCGTGCGGCGGCGCGCTCCTGGGCGGCGAGCAGCGCGACGAACCGGCGGCGGATCTCGAGCTCGGCGGCCGCCTGGTCGACGGCGACGTCGGCGCGCCGGGCCGCGATCCGGGCCGCTGCGGCGTCGGCGCGGTGGCTGCGCTGCCGCCCGATCAGGATCGGCACGTCGAGGCCGAGCGTCTCCTGCGAGTGGCCGAACGTGTCCTGGCCCTGCACGATGTTGGTGGTGCCGAGCGACAGCGTCGGGTTGGGATAGATCTGCGCGTCGACCAGATCCGCCGCCGTCACGTCGACCGTGGCGCGCCGCGCGACCAGCTGGAGGTTGTGCGCGCGGTAGAGCGCGACCGCCTGGTCGGCGGTGACCTCGGTCGGTGCCGGCTGCGCGTGCGCAGTCGCAGCGGCGCACGCGATGGCGGCAACGCATACCATGGCGGGCCTCATAGCTGATCATCCTGCGCCGGCATGCCGAGTCGCCTGGGGGTGATCAGGTGATAGAGCACCGGCAGCACGGCGAGCGCGACGACCAGCGTCGTCACCATGCCGCCGATGATGACCACGGCGAACGGCCGCTGGGTCTCGCTGCCGACCGCGTGCGACAGCGCCATCGGCAGAAGTCCCAGGATGGCGAGCATCGCCGCCATGACCAGCGCGCGGAACCGCGAGGTCGGTCCCTCGACGATCGCGTCGCCGAGCGGCATCCCGGCCGTGCGGCGGCTCTCGATCGCCGACACCACGAGCAGGCCGGCGAGCGAGACCTGGCCGAGCAGCGCGATGAAGCCGACAGCTGCGCTGACCGAGAGCGGTATTCCCGCGAGGAGCAGCGCGAACACGCCCCCGGTCAGCGCGAAGGGTGCGGTCAGGATGACGGCGAGCGCGCTGCGCGCCGAGCCCAGCGCGCTGTACAGCAGCACGACCACGACCAGCAGCGCGACCGGCACGACGATGCGCAGCCGCGCCATCGCGCGCTGCTGGTTCTCGAACTCGCCGCCCCACACGAAGTAGTGACCGTCCGGCGGCCGGACCTTGGCGTCGGGGCCGACCAGGGCCTGGGCCTCCTGGATGACCGAACCGACGTCGCGCCCCTCGACGTTGAACTTGAGCGCCATGAACCGGCTGTTGGCCTCGTGGTTGATCGTGGCGCGGCCCTGCGCGACGGCGATCTTGGCGATCTCGCGCAGCGGGACCTGACCGCCGTCGGCGGTGGTGACCATGAGCGCGCCGATCCGCTCGGGGTCCGCGCGCTCGGCGGCGGGCAGCCCCACGCGCACCGGGACCAGGCGGTCGTCGTGCCACATGGCCGGCCACATGCGGGTCGCGACCTTGCCGGCGAGCGCGGTCTCGATGACATCCTGCGCATCATCGACCGCGATGCCGGCGCGCGCGAGCGCCGCGCGGTCGAGCACGATCTGGAGCTGCGGCACCATCGAGTCGCGATAGAGATCGAGATCGACGATGCCGGGCACGGCGGCGAGCGCGGTCTTTGCCTGCTCCAGCGAGGTGCGCATCTTTGGAAGGTCATTGCCAAAGATCTTGAGTACGACCTTGCCGCGTACACCGGACACCGCCTCTTCGACGTTGTCCTTGATCGGCTGTGAGAAGTTGTATTCGACGCCGGGGATCTCCGTGAGGGAGGTGCGCATCTCTTCGACCAGCGCGTCCTTGGTGAGGCCGCCGCGCCACTGGCGCTCCGGGCGTAGTCGCACGAACGTCTCGCTCATGTTGACGCCCTCGTCGTCGGTGCCGTCCTCCGGGCGACCGTGCTCGGACAGCGTGGCCTCGACCTCGGGGAACGCGAGCAGGCGCTTGCGGATGTCGAGCAGGATGTCCTGGCCCTTCTCGAGCGCCACGCTGGGCGGCATCTCGACGAAGATCACCAGGTCGCCCTCGTCGAGCTCGGGCAGGAACTCCATGCCGAGCCCCCTGCCGGCGAGCGCGCCGGCCGCGACCAGCCCGCCGGCCAGCGCGTAGGCGATCCAGCGCCGCGCGAGGATCGCGCGCACCCATCGGCGGTAACCGGCGCGCAGCCACTCGATGGACCTGGGATCCCTGGCGGTGGCGTCGCGCGGCCCGAGCGCCGCAGCGCACAGCGCCGGCACCAGGGTGAGCGCGAGGACCAGCGCGCCGATCAGCGCGAACGTGTAGGTCAGCGCGAGCGGGCGGAAGATCCGGCCCTCGACGCGCTGCAGGGTGAACACCGGGATCAGCGCGGCGATGATGATCGCCATCGCGTAGAACGTCGGGCGCGACACGTCGAACGCGGCGTGGCCGACCAGGCCGAGCATCTCGCCGCGCGACGCCGGCCTGCGCTCGCGCGCCATGTGGATCACGTTCTCGACGAGGATCACCGCACCGTCCACCAGGATGCCGAAGTCGATCGCGCCCATCGAGATGAGGTTCGCCGGCAGGTGGATGGTGTGCAGACCGATGAACGCGGCGAGCAGCGCGATCGGAATGACCGACGCCACGATCAGCGAGCCGCGGATCGTGCGCAGGAACAGCCACACGACGCCGAGGATGAGGAGCGCGCCGAAGATCAGGTTATGGTGGACCGTGCCGAGCGTGTGCTCGACCAGCGTGGAGCGATCGTAGAATGGCTCGATCACCATGCCCTTGGGCAGGATCTTGCTGTTGAGCACCTCGACCTTTCGGTGCACGGCGTCGAGCACGACGCTCGGGTTCTCGCCGCGCCGCAGCAGCACGAAGCCCTCGATGATCTCGCGCGTACCGTCGAGCCCGGCGTCGCCGCGCCGCGGGACGTTCGACAGGATCACGCGCGACACGTCGCCGATGGTGACCGGCGTGCCGTTCTTGCTCGCGAGCACGATGTTCTGGATGTCGGAGGCCGAGCTCAGGTTGCCGACGCCGCGCACGACCATCTCCTGGTCGCCGTGGCGCAGGAAGCCGCCGCCGACGTTGGTGTTGGACTTGCCGAGCGCGTTGCGCACGTCCGCCAGGGTCAGGCCGTAGGCGAGCAGGCGCGCCGGGTCGACCTCGACGTGGACCTCGGGCAGGTACCCGCCGAAACCGACGACGTCGGCGACCCCGGGGACCTGGCGGAACTGGGTCGACAGCACCCACTCCTGCTCCGAGCGCAGCTCGTGCAGCGAGTGGCGATCGCTGGCCAGCCGGTACTGGTAGATCTCGCCGAGCGGCGTGTACTCGGGAGCGAGCTCGGCGCTCGCGCCCGGCGGCAGGTCGCTGGCCGCGGCGGTGACCCGCTCGGTGACCAGCGCGCGCGCCTTGAACGCGTCGACGTCGTCGTCGAACGTCTGGTAGATCAGCGACAGGCCGAACAGGCTCTCCGAGCGCATCGAGATCATGCCCGGGGTGCCGTTGAGCGCGCGCTCGAGCGGCAGCGTGATCTGCTTCTCGACCTCCTCGGGCGCGAGCCCGGGCGCCTTGGTGATGACGTTGACCTGGTAGTTGGTGACGTCGGGGAACGCCTCGATCGGCGTGTCCT
>DATIPJ010000465.1:0-16921 GCA_035472155.1 Kofleriaceae bacterium | reverse complement strand
CCCGGAGCGCGACAGCGCGCTCTTTTATGTGCAGGAGGCGTTGCAGATCGACACGCGCACCGCGCCCGCGGCCGGCGCCGACGTGCAGGTCAACCTCGCGTGGGTCTCGTGCCAGGACTACAGCGCCGGGAACTACGGCGCGTATCGCCAGCTGCTCATCGACGACGCGGCGCGGCCCGACGCGGACAAGATCCACGCGATCGTCCACCTCGGCGACATGATCTACGAGACCCGCGCCGATGGCTTCCAGGCCGCGATCGACGACAACTTCAAGCCCGTCATGCTGAAGAACGGCGACGGTTCTGACCGCGCGGTCGCTGCGTTCCCCTCGGGAGGCGGCACGCGTGCCGGCGTCACGTTCGCCAACACCGTCGACGATTACCGCCACCTCTACCGCACGTTCCTGTCGGACCCCGACATCCAGGCCGCCCGCGCGCGCTGGCCGTTCGTCTCGATCTGGGACGACCACGAGTTCACCGACGATTGCTGGCAGAGCCAGGCCAACTACGACCGCGCCAGCAGCACGGACGAGCCCGATCAGACCCGCCGGATCTCCGCGAGCCAGGCGTGGTTCGAGTACATCCCGGCGCACCTCACCGGCGCCGAGACCGGCATCAAGGACCTCGCGAACCCGGCCCACGATTTTCAGGGCTCCAAGGTCACCAACGCGCCGTTCACGCCGGCCAACGCCGACAACTTCGTCGCCGAGCCCAACAACGCCGCCGCGGTCGGCGCGCTCACGATCTATCGCTCGCTCCGGTTCGGCAAGCATGTCGAGCTGGTGATGACCGACGAGCGCAGCTACCGCAGCGACCACGCGATCGCCGAGGAGCTCACCAACAACGCGCTGTTCTTCGCGCCGCGCAACGCGCTGCCGATGCGGATGGTCGCGCAGTTCGACGCCGGCAAGACCGACAACAACAACAACCCGCTCGATAGCATCACGTACCAGACGCCGGTGGGCGCGGTGTCGCTCCCCAACTTCCGCAAGGGCAGCCCGCCGGGAACGATGCTCGGCAAGGCGCAGAAGACCTGGTGGAAGGCCGTGATGAAGGGCTCCGACGCGACCTGGAAGCTGTGGGGCAACGAGGTCCCGCTGATGCGGATGCGGATCAAGAACGTGCCCGCCCTGAAGCTGGACGTCGACGATCGCTGCGTCAGCGGCGATGCCTGGGACGGCTACCTCGTGGAGCGCAAGGAGCTACTGGGCTATCTCAAGAGCGAGGGCATCAAGAACGTCGTGGTGCTGTCGGGCGACATCCACGCTTCGTTCGCCGGCGTGCTGCTCGATGACTTCGACGCCGCGGTCAATGCCGACCACGCCGTGGGCTGCGAGCTGATCGCCGCCGGCGTCAGCTCGAACTCGCTGTTCTCGTTCTTCGAGGCCGCGACGCGCCTGCCGGAGCCCCCGACCATGCCCTCGGACCAGCAGGTGGGGCTGCGCAGCATCATCACGGTGGATGCCTCGGCGTCCGGGGGCGCCAAGTTCACCGAGAACTTCAACCTGCTGCTCACCCACGGCACGGCCTCGGCGGGCACGTTCGCGCGAGCGATCGGGCTGGGCGCACCGCCCGCGGTCGCGCTCGGCGCCGCGCTCGCGGTCGGCACCGACGATCCGACGACCAATGCGCACATGAAGTACGCCGACACCAACGCGCAGGGCTATGGCTACGTGAAGATCACGGGCACGCAGGTCGCGGCGACGATCGTCACGATCAACCGCCCCGTCGCCACGCCGACCGACAGCGGCCCTGGCATCAAGCGCACGGCGAGCTTCACCATCCCCAAGGACAACCCCCTGGGGATGACCGGCCCGGTGTTCACCGGGACCAAGCCGTTCCCCGTCACCTAGCCTGTCTGCACCGTTAACGACAGGCGTCGAGCCGAGGTGATCAGTGGCTGGAACGCTCGACGGCGCCAGTATCGAGCATCACGCGAACCACGCCGGCGTCCGTGTTGGCGGCCGAGAGGACGCGGAACTCGAAGTACGGCTGGCTCGCGGCCTTGTTGAGCGTGGTGTTGCTTGCGGGATTCCAGGTCAGTCCGCCCGTGCCCAGTCGCTCACCCGCGCTCAGCGTACCGCGGGCGATGTCCGCTGCGTCGGTACGGGTCACGGAGTTGAATGGAGCAGGCGCCGACAGCACATGAATGCCCTGGAAGCTGCCATCCTCGGCGTCGAGCTGGACCAACGCGATTGCATTTCCGGATCTCGCGTTCTCCATGATCGGTACCAGGTAGTAGTTCCATGGCGCACCCGACGGGAACACGGCGCGCACGAGCGAGGCTGTACTGGGCACGCCATCCTTGATCTTGCCCCACACCAGCGCATTCGCGGGGATCCGGGCCAGCGACAGCGACTGCCAGACGAGGCTCTGTGCCAGCTGCTCGTTCATCGTGTGTGCCACACCGGGAGCCCGGAGGAAGTTCGCCGAGATCTGCGGGAGATTGGCGCTCGCGGGCGGCTCGTAGAGCATGACCCACTTGTTGTAGAACGGGTCAGATGTACACAACGGATCCGAAGCACAGTGCGGCCGGATGTTGCTGATCACCCGATAATAGATCGAGGTGAATGTCGAGCCGCCATACATCTGCAGCCCGCTCCCTGGGAAGGGATTGAAGCCCCCATCATGGGCTCCGCTCGTCGCGGGCCCGCCATCGTAGTAGGTCACGTAGTTGATATCCCACGTACCGCCGGTGTTCGCTCCGGGGATCCCCGCTGAAGCGTCGATCTCGACGACCGTGACCCAGTGGTCTCCCTGCCCGAACATCGGGATCACGGCGGGCGACCGCAGCGAGGGCGATTGCAGGCCGCCGATGATCACGTTCAATGCCGCGGTCCGGCTGCTATCCAGGGCCGGATTCGCGAGGTTCGTGGATTCCCACACATTCGTGACCCAGTGGGGATTGGAATACTGACCTGTAAAGAACGCGTTGAGCGCCGCTGGCATCCCTCCAGGATTACATCCGCCCGGCCATATCGATGATGGATATCCAGCGGCGACGGTCTGCGTGGCGCACGAACTGACCAGCGTATCTTCCCAATCGAGCTGCGGCGGCGCGGAATGTGCGCAGCTGTTGGCCGGCATGTAGCCGGTGAAGCCTTCCGCGCCCATCATGCCAGCGGCTGCGAACGAGCCGGCAGTGTCCGTGCCGGTCGTCTTCGTATGACATTCCGGGAGTCCGTTCGAGCTGAACGGATAAAACCGCGCCGTAAATTCGTCCGCATACGCGACCGAAGAAATGGCACACATTCCAGCGAGCAAAGCAGAACCACTATACCGTGAGATCACCATACGCCTCCTGTTCTGTACCTTCCTGATGGTTGAGTCATCAGCAGTGCTGTTTAGCAATGCTGATCCAAAACGAAATAGCCGCACAGCTGGCTTGGCCTCGAATTGCCTTGAAGCTCCTACTGAGGGCGCGCGCAACGAAAGCCCAGCGTACTGCTGCGAGCCTGCGGCGGGGCCCCGATGCGAAATGCACTGCGCGCATCGTCCGGGCCGTTATCGAATGCTCCGCCGCGGGTCACGCGACTCGACCCGATCGTCAGATTGGCGCAATCCGTACAGCTGGCCGGATAGGTGTCCAGCAAATCAAGTGACCACTCAACGACATTTCCGGCCAGCTCCGAATGGCCCCATTTGCCGTCTCCCAGCGGTTTCGCGCCCGCTTCCACCAGATCGAACACGGTGCACCCCGGCATCCCATCACCGATGCAGTCTGTACCATTGAGATAGCTTGCGTGTGCGCCGTCGATCGAGCGCGAGCCGGCGGGCATCGACCATGGATACGCGCGCTGCTCGTTGCCGCCCGCCGCTGCGTAGTTCCATTCTGCCTCGGTGGGCAAGTAGCCACCGTCCCAGATGCAGAACGCCATCGCCTCGTACCACGTGACGCAATTGATCGGTCGGTTCTCGTTGACTCCGGGACTGTCGGTCCAGGTCCGCAGGCTGTCGCATTTCAGCGCCGCGATCAGCGCTGCGAGATTGGCGGTCAAGCTGGCGTTCCACGTCGAGTCCCAGCCGCTCCCCGGAAGACTCGGGTGCGCTCCTGCGCTCGCAGCCGGCGGGTTGGCTTGTGTCCCCAGACCCGCTGACGCGAAGGCGCGGAATCGGCCCACCGTGGTCTCGAATCGGT
Organism: Kofleriaceae bacterium; assembly: GCA_035472155.1. Lineage (GTDB taxonomy): Bacteria > Myxococcota_A > Polyangia > Haliangiales > Haliangiaceae > JABFXX01. Next base: position 12,784 of record DATIPJ010000465.1, on the reverse strand, counting down.
CGAGGCGGAAGCCACTGATCGTGGCCGGAGCGTTCATCGTGCCAGAGGCCACATCTCCCGCGAGATCGTAGCTGCGAAAATACATACCTCCCGGGATCGCGGGACTGTCACAACAGCTGACGTTCTGTCCCGACCCGCACGTGTTAGGCAAACTGGCGCAGCTTACCGTCACCATGGCTGCGTCGGGAATTGCAGCATCGATCGATGCGTCCGACGCGTCCGATGCGTCACTGTTGGACGACGCATCTTGACCCGCGGATGTGTCCTGGTTCGCGTCCAGTACTGCCGTACTCGATACCGAGCCACAACTCGCGAGCACGAACCCCCAAGACGCCAGAGAGAGATAGTCTCGTCTCATCCGCAGAGATCTATACGAACTGTCCTCAGCTGCCGCAAGGATTCCGTGGACGCATTTTGCTGCACATGCCAATCACGGGAGTATGCCGATCGGATTTCGACCATGCATTGTTCTATCGAGGCATACAAAGATAATGGAGCGTGTCGACTGCGAATCATGCATGTCAGAATCGACATGGATTAGCGACCCACGCTTCAAAGCATCCGCTCGTGCGAGCTGACGAATCTCCGAATCGCCGACGTGCCTTTGTGCGTACTCTTCCCGAAGAACAGTTTGCGCGCCAACCAAGTCCTTCTCGGGAGTTGGCGTCGTCGGAGCCTGATCAGGCCCTATGGAAGCGACCTACATGGTGCCGGATGGTGACGACGTCCACAGATGTTCGTGACAGCTCAGGACTTCGTGGCAGCCGCTTCGAGCGCGGCCATGTCGATCTTGTGCATCTTCAGCATCGCCTCCATGACGCGCTTGGCCTTGGCGGCGTCTGGACCGCGCAGCGTCTCGGACAGGATCCGCGGGTTGATCTGCCAGGACACGCCGAAGCGGTCCTTGACCCAGCCGCAGGGCCCTTGCTCGCCGCCGCCGGCGATGAGCTTCTCCGAGTAGGAGTCGATCTCTTCCTGCGTCTCGCACTCGACGTTGAGCGAGATGCCCTCGCTGAACTTGAAGTACGAGCCGCCGTTGAGCGCGATGAAGCGCTGGCCGTCGAGCTCGAACTCGATCGTCATCACGCCGCCCTTGATGGGAGCGACCGGAACGTCCGGATAGTGCGTGGTGTTCAGGATCCGCGAGCGCTTGAAGATCGAGACGTAGAGCTTGACGGCCTCTTCGGCGCCCTCGGCGTAGGTCAGGAACGTGGTGATGTTCGACATGGTGTCTCCTTTTTCAGGAGGACGAACGCACCGGATCCGATCCGACATCGCGCGCGCGGGTTTCGCCATCCGCGATCAGACCGTCGAGGTGCTGGCGGATGTGGGCCGCCTCGGCGGGGCTGCGGGCGAGAGCGATCGCCTGGTGGAAGGAGACGCGCGCCTCGGCCGAGCGGCCGAGCTGGAGCAGCAGGGCGCCGCGCAGGCCGAAGAAGTGGAAGTAGCCGTCGAGCTGGGCGGCGAGCGGCTCGATCAGCGCGAGCGCCTCGGCGGGGCCCCGCACCTTGGAGAGGGCGACCGCGCGGTTGAGGGTGACCACCGGTGAGGGCTGCAGGTGCTCGAGCGAGGCGTAGAGGCGCTCGATCTGCAGCCAGTCGGTGTCGGCGGCGCGCGCGGCGCGGGCATGGAGCGCGGTGATCGCGGCCTGGACCTGATACGGGCCGGGGCGGCGGTGGCGCATCGCCTTGTCGAGCAGCGCGAGGCCCTCGTTGATCATCTCGCGGTCCCAGCGCGTGCGGTCCTGGCCCTCGAGCAGCACGATGGCGCCGTCGGCGTCGAACCGCGCGGGGGTGCGCGCGTGGCCGAGCAGCATGAGCGCCATCAGGCCCATGACCTCGGGCTCGTCGGAGAACATCCGCAACAGCAGGCGCGCGAGCCGGATCGCCTCATCGCACAGCTCGAAGCGCGCGGCCTGCTCGCTCGAGGTCGAGTAGCCCTCGTTGAACACGAGGTAGACCGCCGCGGCGACGACCGCGATGCGCTCGGCGCGCTCGGCGGGCGCCGGAGCCTCGAACGGGACATCGGCCCGGGCGATCCGCGCCTTGGCGCGCGTGATGCGCTGCTCCATCGCGGTCTCGCTGACCAGGAACGCGCGCGCGATCTGCTTGACCGACAGGCCCGACACGATGCGGAGCGCGACCGCGAGCTGCTGGCTCGCCGGTAGATCGGGGTGACAGCAGATGAAGAGCAGCCGGAGGATGTCGTCGCGATAGTCGGCGGTGTCGAGGTGAGCGACCACGTCGTCATCGCGCGCGCCGCCCGGTGCGGGCGCATCCTCGGGCAGCTCGGTCTGCTTGCGGGCGCGGCGCGCAGCGTCGATGCCGGCGTTGCGGCCGACGAAGATCAACCACGCGGCCGGATCGCGCGGCGGGCCGTTGCGCGGCCACGCCTCGAGCGCGCGCAGGCTCGCGTTCTGGAACGCTTCTTCCGCGCTGTCGAGGTCGCGGAAGTAGCGCAGCAGCGCGCCCACCGCCTGCGGGCGCGCGGAGGTCAGCGCCGCGTCGATCCAGGCCAGGTCGGTCATGTGATCGGCCCTCCGGGCCGGAACACGGCGAGCGGGCGGATCTCGAATGCGCCGGCCGAGCCGCTCGCGCGCGCGAGGTCCTTGGCGGTCTCGATCGCCTCGTCGAGGTTCTCGCAGTCGACCACGTAGAACCCGAGCAGCTGCTCCTTGGTCTCGGCGAACGGGCCGTCCATCACGATCGGCTCCTTGCCCTTGCGGATCGTCATCGCCGTCGTCGTCGGCATGAGACGCGCGACCGGGCCGAGGCGCTTGCGCGCGGCGAGCTTGGTCTGCACCTCGCCCAGGCTCGCCATGACCGCGTCGTCCTTTTCCTTGGACCACGCGCAGGTGATCGCCTCGTTGTCGTAACAGAAGATCGCGTACAGCATCGGGGGACTCCTGCTCGTAGGACGAACAAGTATGTCGGGATCCGACAGACCGTGACGCGACGGGGGGACGATTCGGCGCGCGGGTGCGACAGCGGCCGAACGTACCGAGATCGTTGGGCTCGTGCTGCCTGGCTAGGCCCGCGGCTTGCGATCACCGACCGGCGGCGACGCGTCGCCGTTGACCTTGCCGTGGCCCTCGGGCGCGGTGCTCCGTCCGTCGTGGCGCTGGATCCGGATGTGGTTCTGGACTTCCTTGACCCCGGCGACTTGCTCGACGCAGTCCTCGGCGAGCCGCTTCATCGTGCGGTCCTCGACCACGCCCGACAGCGTGACCTCGCCGGCGAGCACGTGGACCTCGATGTGCGAGGCATCGATGTGATCGTGATCGGTCAGGACCTCGTTGACCGTCTCGAGGATGCGCTCGTCGGAGCGCTGCCAGTTCTGCGGGCCCTTGCCGCGATGGCCGCCCATGCCGCGGTAGACGGCGCTGCGGTATCCGGTCTCGCGCTCGCCGGCGAAGTCGCGGCCCGGGCGGTCGGGTCGATAGTCCGCCCGCTCGCTGCGGTGGTCGGTCCGGTCGAACCGGTCATCGAGGCCCATGCCCGATGGGCTCGGCCGCTGGTCGAAGCTCCCCGGGGGATAGGGTGCACTGCGATTCTGGTAGTGCTGCGAGGAATCCTCGCCGCGGCGGCCGGCACTGTAGCCGCTCTGGCCCTGGCCATAGCGCTCGGTGGGCCTGTGGTCACGGCGCTCGCGCTCGCCATCGCTACGGTCGTCATCGTCGGGCCGCCATTGCGTGCGATCGTCGTCGACGAACCGCTGCCCGGGCCCAGAAGAATTGTGATTCGCCATGTTGAAGTGACTCCTGCTTCGATGGCGATCTTTTTTGCATCGCGTGTGCCTATCGTGCGCCCGTGGCGCCCGTCGCACCCGGCGCCATGAGGCGGCGCACGTACTTCATCGCAGGCGATCCGAACGAGAGCAGTCGGTCGTGGTACGCGCGCTCGGAGAACCCGGGCTGGGTCTCGACCTGGTGGCGCAGCTTGAGCAGCTCGGAGAACCCGTAGAAGTAGGTCGTGAGCTGCGCGCTCGACAGCCGGGCGCGCTTCCACTTGCCGACCGCCTCGCCGTCCTCCTGGAACGCCTCGTTCTTCATCAGCGCGAGCGCGGCCTTCTCATCCATGTCGCCGGCGTGGATGTCGTGATCGAGGATCGCGTTGGCGGTCAGCCGGAGCACCATCTTCTCGCGCTGCAGCTTCACGCGCGCGCCGCCGAAACCGTGCTGCGCCATCACCCACTCGCTGTACACCGCCCAGCCCTCGACGAACGGGCCGCTGGCGAACACCGCGCGCACCTTCGACTTGAACTTGTTGTTGTGCATCAGCTGCAGGTAGTGGCCAGGCATCGCCTCATGGATCGTGAGCTCGGCGAGCATCGACTGGTTGTACTCGCGGTAGAACGACTCGGCGCGCGCCTTGGGCCAGTCCGACGGCGTCGGCGAGATCGCCATGAAGGTCTGCGGCGAGGCCTCGAGCGGGCCCGACGAGTCGCAGTACGCGACGGCGATCCCGCGCCGGTACTCGGGCATCTCGATCACCGAGACCGGCTCGTCGGGTACGCGCACGAGCTGATTGTCGCGGACGAACTGGGTGGTCTTGTCGAGCCAGCGCTTGGCGTCGGCCAGGATCGTCTGGTTGGTCGGGCGGTCCTGCGCGACGTGATCGAGCACCTGCTTGACGAAGGCCTTGCGCTGCTCGGGGGTATCGAGCTTGGGCAGCTTGCCCATCTTGTCCTCGGCCCAGATCTGCTTGCCGGTCTCGACCATCTCGCCCTGGGTCTGCACGAGCAATGCGCGCGCATTGGCGGCCACGGTGTCGATGTCGATGTCGTCGCCCAGCGCGAACGCCAGCTTCTTGGCGAACCGCTCGCGGCCGATCCGGAACGCGCCGTCGGAGCGCGGCAGCACATCTTTCTCGAGGAAGCCCTGGAGCTCGCGCAGCGCGGCGCTGGCCTTTTGCGCGGCCGCGGTGAGCTTGTCCTTGAGCTCGGGCACCTCGGCGAACCGGTTGGGCAGCTGGCCCTCGACGAGCGCGATCAGGCCCTTGTTCTGGTCGATCGCCGTCTCGGTGAACACGCGCGGCGGCTTGGTGAGCCGCTGCTTGGCGGCCGCGACGATCGCGGGCACGCCGTCGAGCCGCCCGAGCAGGCTCGCCATGCGCTGCTCCTTGGTGCCGAAGCTGCGCGTCACCAGCGGATCGAGCCCGACGCTGATCAGCGTGGTGTATGCCACCGGGTCGATCTCGAGGTCCTTCATCTCGTCGAGCGCGAACAGCTCCGAGCGCAGCCGCTCATCGAGGATGTCGGCGTCGATCTGGTTCTGCTCCGAGAGGCCGTCGTGCGGCAGCCGCCCGAGCGCCGCGCGCGTTTCCCCGAGCCACTTGCGATACGCCGCCTCGCCCTGGACCGAGATGTCGGGCCACCGCGCGTCGAACCGGTGGTCGCCCGCGCGCGTCGCCCGCGTGGGCTGGCGCTGCAGAAGCTCGTCGAGAAAGCGCTGCGCGAACGCGTCGAATGCGGCATCGGCCGACGGCGCCGGCACGGCCTCGCCCGCGGGCGCAGGGGGGGCCACCGGCGGTGGTGGCTGGCCTCCTGACGAGCAGGCCGCCGCGGCGACCATGACCAGAGCAATGAGAGACCGCGAGCGCGGAGTGGACGACCTCATGGTCGCGCACCATAGCGCGAACGACCCGGCTACGGCGTCTTGGCGGGTGCGTGCGCCGCCCGAGGAAGAATCCGGCCGACCGTGCCGGGCTGCAGGTCGCCGGGGGCGTTCACCAGCTCGGCGCGCGCGATGATCATCTGCGCGACCGCGTCGAGCTCGGGTGAGATCTGGTCGATGGTGGCGGTCAGCGTCTCGCTGCGGCGGTCGAGGCGCAGGTCGACGGTATCGCCGGACTTCACGCTGCCCGCCTTGTCGGCGGGAATGGCGAACTTCACGAACACGCCGCCGGAGATCACCCGGATCACCGGGCGGCCCTCCTCGACGCGCGCGCCGTTCTGCGCGTAGATCGCCGACACGCTGCCGGCGATCGGCGAGACCAGCGTCATCTCGCGGAGGTGCTCCTGGAGCTGGCCGATCTTGGTGGTCCGCTCCTCGGCGGTGGCGATCGAGAACGCGATCGAGGCAGCGGCGCGGTCGACCGCCTGGCGAGCGGCCATGGTGTCGGCGTGCGAGCCCACGCCGGCCTTCTCGGCGGAGGTCTCGCGTGCGAGCACGACCTCGGCGCCGCGCTTGTCGACCTGCGCCTGGTTGATCTGCGCCCGGGCCGTCTTGAGCTGGGCCTTGGCGGCGTCGAGCTCCTGGCGCAGCACGCGGTCGTCGAGCCGCGCGAGGACCTGGCCCTTGGTGACGTTATCGCCCAGCTTGACCAGCACGGTGGCGCTCGCGCTGGTGTAGGGCGCCGCGACATCGGCCGAGTCGGCCGGCGTGAGCGCGGCGATGAAGCCGGGCTTCTCGTCGGCGTGCTCGTCGCTGTGGCTCGGGATCGGCGCGATGACCTCGGGCATCTCGCGCGCGGCGCCCTCATGGTTCTTGTCACCGCACGCGCCGAGGGTGGCACCCAAGGTGGCGATCGACCCGGCGAGCAGAAAGGCACCCGCGCGCATCATGCGACGCCTCGGTGCGGCGCCTCGGTCTGCAGCTGCGCGGCGACCAGGCGCGCGTAATGCTGGCCGCGCGACAGGAGCTCGTGGTGGGTGCCGCTCTCGACGACCTCGCCGGCGTCCATCACCAGGATCAGATCGGCGTTGACGATCGTGCTCAGGCGGTGGGCGAGCACGATGCGCGTGCAGCGCAGGTCCTCGAGGTTCTTGCTCACGCGGCGCTCGGTCTCGCTGTCGAGCGCGCTGGTCGCCTCGTCGAGGATCAGCACCGCGGGCTTGTGGACGAGCGCGCGGGCGAGCGCGACGCGCTGGCGCTGGCCGCCCGACAGCGAGGCGCCGCCGTCGGCGAGCACGGTGTCGTAGCCCATGGGCATCGCGCGGATGTCCTCGTCGACCGCCGCCAGCCGCGCGGCCTCGGCGATGCGCTCGAGCGTCGCGGCGGGGTCGCTGAGCGAGATCGCGGCGCGGATCGATCCGGCGAACAGCGACGGCGACTGGAACACCACGCCGATCTGCCGGCGCAGCGACTTCAGCTCGAGGTGCATGAGGTCGTGGCCGTCGAACATCACGCGGCCATCGCTCGGGCGGTAGAGGCCGGCGACCAGGCGCGCGAGCGTGGACTTGCCGCAGCCCGAGCGCCCGACGATGGCGACCGTCATGCCGGAGCGGATGTCGACCGAGACGTCGCGCACGACGAACGGCAGGTTGTCGCCGTAGCGGAACGAGACGTTCTGCAGGGTGATCCGGCCGGAGAGCTTGGGGGCGCGCGCGACATCCTTGCCGGTCTGCTCGGGCGAGGTGCGCAGCACATCGTCGATGCGGTCCATGTAGCCGCCGATCAGCTGGAGCTGGAGCGCGCTGTTGACCATGGTCGACAGCGGTGCGAGCAGGCCCATCGCGAGCGCGTTGATCGCGAGCATCTCGCCCAGGCTGAGCACGCCGCTCACCACCTGGAGGGCGCCGATGACGAGGATCGCGAGCGGCGAGCCGCCCGACACCAGGCTCGACACCGCGTCGACCCGCGCGCTCAGCCGGCCGCGGTCGAGCGAGACATTGAGCTCGTCGACGTAGAGGTTCGACCAGCGCTCGACGGCGCGCGACTCGGCGGCCGCGGCCTTGAGCGTCTCCATGCCGTGGATGAGCTCGACCAGGTACGACTGCGAGCGCGCCTGGGCCTCGAGCGAGCGGGTGAGCAGCTCGCGGTAGCCGCGGCGCGCGATGTAGAACACGGCGATCTGGACGATGCCCATGCCGATGACGATCAAGCCCATCGTCGGTGCGATCACGAGGATCAGCACCGCGTAGCCGATCACGAGCACACCGTCGAGCATCGCCGACAGCGTGTTGCTGGTCAAAAGCTCGCGCACGGTGGCGTTGTTGTTGACCCGCATCATCAGGTCGCCCGCCGAGCGGCGCTGGAAGAAGTCGTAGGGCAGGCGCGACAGGTAGTCGACGAACCCGAGCGTGAGCCGGGTATCGAGGTTGGTGCGCAGCTGCAAGAGCAGGTGCGAGCGCACCAGCGTGGTGACCATCTGGAACACGAGCAGGCTGGCCAGGCCGATCGTGACCACGAGCAGGAGGTTGCGATCGTTGCGCGGCACGACGCGGTCGACGATCACCGCGGTGACCAGCGGGAACGCGAGCGCGAACACGCGGAGCAGGACGGAGGTCACGACGATGCGCGACAGCACATCGCGCTGGCCGGCGAGCTGCGTGAGGTACCAGCCGAACCGCCCGCGGCCGCGCCGCTTGGGCTCGAACTCGTCGCTGGTCTCGAACACGAGCGCCACGCCGGTGAACGAGGCGCCGAACTTGGCGTGGGGCACCACGCGCGGGCCCATGCCGGGGTCGACGATCTCGACGCCCTTCTTCGTGACCCGCTCGAACACGACGAAGTGGTTGAACTCCCAGTGCAGGATCGAGCCGGGCGGCAGGTAGTGCAGGTGCTCGATGTCGAGCGCCAGGCCGCGGCAGCGCAGGCCGTACCACTCGGCGGCGCGGACGATCGCCGCGGCGTCGACGCCATCGCGCGCGCTGCCGCCGGCGGCCTCGCGGACCTCGTCGAGGTTGACGTCGCGGCCCAGGTGCCCGAGCACCATCGCCAGGCACGCGGCGCCGCAATCGGTGATCTCGAGCTGCTGGACGAACGGGACCTTCTTGCCGCGCCGGAAGCGCTCGAGCTTCTCGAGCACCGGGAACAGCTCGGCGGCGCTGGGCTGCGGCGGCTCGCTCGGCGGCTCGACGGGCGCCGACGGGTTGCCGTTGGCGTTGGCGTTGGCGTTGCCGTTGTTCGCCATCAGCGCAGCCCCGGGATCAGGCTCTCGAGCAGCGAGCGCGACTGCATCTGGACCTCGGCGCGCCCGATCATGCCATCGTGGAGCTGGAACTTCTCGCCGTCGGACTCGAACTCCGGCGACGTCAGGCGCGCCTCGACGGCGACCACCGTGCCGGTCAGCTGCAGGCTGTCGCCGATCCGGTCGCCGATGAACCGCGCGCGCGCCTCGGCGGCCCCGAGCACCTCGGAGATCGCTCGGACCTCCGTCGTGATGTGCACGTCGCGGTACCCGGGCAGCGTGAGCCGGAACGGCTGATGCGGCAGAAGGCGCGGCCGCTGGTCGCCGGGCAGGAACGCGATCACCTGCAGCTCCTCGCTGACGGCGTTGTCGACCACCGTCAGCACGAGCGTCCCGGGCTCGACGCGCTGGCCATTGCGCACCAGCACCTCCTTCACGGTGCCGCTCTCGGGGGCGCGCAGCGCGCGCGACTCGACGCTGATCCGCGCGCTGTCGCGCTGGCTGCGGATCGCACCGAGCGCCTGCTTCACCGACGGGTCGGACGGCGACTGTAGATACGCCACGAGCTTGCTCTCGAACTCGGTCTCGAGCGTGCGCAGCTGGCCGACCTGCTCGGCGTCGTGCAGGCGCGCGACGACCTGGCCTCGGGTGACGCGCTGGCCGCGCACGACATCGAGCGACGCGATCGTCCCCGCCTCGCGGGCGTTCAGATCGTGGCGCCCGGTGAACTGCACGACCGCGGCGCCGGCGGCGTACTCGTGCACGTGCGCGAGCGCGGCATACGTGAATGCGGCGGCGAGCGAGATCAGTACGAGCCAGTACGCGGCGCGCACCCAGCCGGGGTGGACGCGCACGACGTCGCCGCGCTGGCCGCGCCGCACCAGGTTCATGATCGCTTCCTGGCGGAAGATGTCCGACGGGCCGCGGTCGAGCCGATCGCCGATGATCTCGTCGGCCTCGATCCGCATCGACAGCTGCATGATGTACGGCGCCCACGCCGAGGCCAGCGCCTCGAGCCGGTCGAGCTCGTCGTGGTCGAACGGCGGGCGCCCCGGCTGGCGCACCGCGATCAGCACGGCGTGCACGTGGCCATCGGGCCCGGCGACCGGCTGGGCCGCGAGGCGCTCCCGCCCGGTGCCGCCCGGGTCGTCGATGTCGGCGCGGTAGAGCGCGTCGTCGGCCGCGTGCGGCACCGCCAGCCCCGCCAGCGTGCGCACCACAAACCCCGCGATCCCCGCCGAGACGGATGACTCCGCGTCGTCGGTCCCGGCGCCCGACCACACCTGGCCCGATTCCTCGTTGCAGTACAGACAGCGCGCGCGGTCGGCACCGACCAGCGCGACCACCGCGGCGATCGCGGCGCGCGCGGCCGCATCGGGCTCGTTCTCCGCCCCGATCGCCTTCACATGCTCGGCCACCAGCGCGGCGAGCGCCGGATCCGGCTCGCGCGGCGGCGGCGGCGGCAGCTTGGCCGCGGCCTGAGCGAGGAGCTCGCACACCCGCCGGGGCTCCATGCCTCGGACCAGCCGATAGAACACCGGGATGCGCGTGTCGTCGATCTCCGCGGTCTCGCCGCGCTCGTCGGCGAGCAAGAACGTCATCGGCGGCCGTCGCTCGGGCACCAGCCACTGCGCGGCGCGCTCCAGCAGCTCCTCGGCGGCCATGTCCGTCAGTCGCCGGCCGACGATCACGATGCGCGCGGTCCCCGCAGCGATCCGGGTCAGCGCCGCCTCGGCGGTGTCGGCCTCGATCAGCCCGAACTTGCCGGCCACCACCTGGCGCAGCCACACGCGCGCCTCGATATCGGCGTCGGCGAGCAAGATCTGGTCGGCGCCGAGCATCGCCCGCGCGCGGACCTGCGTGATCTCTTCCTTCACCGTGGGCTCGTCCTGAAGCGCCCTTGGAGCTCCGCCATCCGCGTTGCGGCCGGCATGGTGCTGCGCGCCGTGGCTGTCCTCCCGCTCGTGTGGCAATGCGCGATCATTGTAGCAAATGCCGTCGGTACCTTGGTGGTAGCCAGCAGCAACGCCACAATCGGGCATGGGTTTCTCGAACCGCGGGACGGTGGTCCTCGCCTGTGTCCTGTTCGTTGCCGCGCGCGCAGCCGCCGACCCCGCTGCCTCGACCGAGCTCCCGCTCGCCGAGGTCGTCAAGGTCGCGGTGCGCCAGAGCCCCGAGCTCGAGCGCGCGCGGATCGACGTCGAGGCCGCGCGCGCATCCCTCCTGCAGGCCGAGGGCATCGAGGACATCCACATCGGCGCCACCGTCACGACCGAGATTGTCCACGCGCCGCCCACCGACACGTTCACCAACGATCTCAACGACCAGACGGTCTCGGTGTCCGCCAGCCGCGCGCTGCCGACCGGCGGCACCGTCTCGCTCATCGGAAGCACCTCGCGGTCGCACGATCGGGTCATCCAGCGCAGCGTGGTTCCTCGCGAGATGCAGGACATGCAGGACGCGCAGGACGAGGAAGTCGCGATCCAGGTGGACCGCATCGACACCCAGCAGGCGAGCGGCGGGCTCGGCGTGAGCCTCAAGCAGCCCCTCCTGCGCGGCGCCGGCTCGACGGCGTTCGAGGCCCCGATCCGCCAGGCCAGGCAGCGGCGCGATGCCGCGGCGCTCTCGCGCGAGGCACGCGCGCGCGACCTCGTGGTCTCGCTCGCCCAGGCCTACTGGCAGGTCGCGTTCGCGTGGGCCCAGCTCGACGTCCGGCGGGGATCCCTCGAGCTCGCCGAGAAGCAGCTCGAGCACACGCTCGGTGCGATCAAGGCCGAAAAGGTCGCGCGCAGCGAGGCACTGGCCGTCCAGCAGGCGATCGCCATCCGCAAGCAAGACGTGATCGCCGGCGAGCAGGAGCTCTACGAGCGATCGCTCGCGCTGCGTCAGGTCGCCGGCCTCGAGATCGGCCCCGACGCCCTCACCGTCAAGACCGAGCGCCTACCGGCTGCCGTCCAGCCCGCGTCGCTCGACGTCGCCGCCATCGTGCGCGGTGCCTTCGAGCACAGCGCCGAGCTGGCTTCGCTCGAAGCCGCGCGCCACGCGGCCGAGACCGGCGTCGCCGCGGCCGACGGCGCCGCTCGCCCCGCCCTCGATCTCAACGTCTCGGGCAACCTCTTCGGCGCCGGCAAACACGGCCGCGACGCCCTCTCGACCCTCGACGACCCGGGCTATCAGGTCAACGCCAGCCTCACCTTCGACGCTGCTCTCCAGCGCCGCACCGAGCGCGGCGGCCAGGCCGCCGCCCGCGCCACCCTCCTCACCGCCAAGACCGCCGAGCGCGAGGCCCGCGCCCGCCTCGCCGTGCGCGCCACACGCGCCGCCCAGCGCGCCCAGGCCGCCCTCGCCAGCATCACCCTCGGCGACGAGGCCATCAGCCTGGCCGAGCAGAACATCACCGCCGAGCAGAAGCGCTTCGAGCTCGGCAAGACCACCAACTTCGAGGTCCTCCGCCGCCAGGAGGAGCTCGAGCAGGCCCGCCTGCGCCACGCCTCCGCCATCGCCGACTACCTCTCCGCGCGCGCCGACCTCGACGGCCTGAGCGGCGCCATCCTTGCCCGCTACAGCATCGTCATGCAGTGAACGACGGTCCGGCTACGTGCCTGTGGCTTCGCTCGCGGGGGCGGCCTTCGGCTTCTTGGAGCGGGCGACGCGAGATTCGTAGAGCCGGACGAGGAGGTCGTAGAGGACGACCTCGTGGGCGCGCTGGGCCGAGCGGATGAGGCGGTTGACGAGCATGTGGATGTAGCTCGGCAGGAGGTCGGAGATCGGCATGGTGAGCTGGCCGGCTGTTTCGGCCGCGCGGAGGTCGGCGGCGATCGCGGCGTTGGCGGCGGAGCGGGCGGCGATGCGCTCGAGGCCCGGCGAGAGGTCGCTGTCGGCGTCGTGCGCGTGGTCGAGGAGGGTCTCGAGGGCGCTGCGCTCGCGGCGGT
>DATIPJ010000464.1:0-5077 GCA_035472155.1 Kofleriaceae bacterium | reverse complement strand
GGGGTTGGCGAGCGCGAAGACGATCGGCCGGTCGGCCATGGTCTTGAGCATCTCGGGCGTGACCACGTTGGCGACCGAGAGGCCCATGAACATGTCGGCGCCGCGCATCGCATCGGCGAGCGTGCGGCGGCCGTCGTCGGGAACCGCCCAGCGCGCCTTCTGGCGGTTGAGGTCGGTGCGCCCGCGGTGCATGACGCCGCGCGAGTCGAGGAGGATCACGTTCTCGGGCTTCATGCCGAGGCTGCAGAAGAACTCGACGCAGGCGAGCGCGCTGGCGCCGGCGCCCGACACGACGAGCTTGATCGCCTCGAGCTTCTTGTTGGCGAGGATGGCGGCGTTGAGCAGGCCGGCTCCCGAGATGATCGCGGTGCCGTGCTGGTCATCGTGGAACACCGGGATCCGCATGCGCTGGCGCAGCTTCTCCTCGATCTCGAAGCACGCCGGCGCGGCGATGTCCTCGAGGTTGATGCCGCCGAACGTCGGCTCGAGCGCGGCGACGATCTCGACGAACTTGTCGGGATCCTTCTCCGCGACCTCGAGATCGAAGACATCGATGTCGGCGAACTTCTTGAACAGGCACGCCTTGCCTTCCATCACCGGCTTGCCGGCGGCGGGTCCGATGTCGCCGAGGCCGAGCACGGCGGTGCCGTTGGAGATCACCGCGACGAGGTTCGCTCGTGCGGTGTACTCCCACGACAGGTCCTCGTCGCGCGCGATCTCGAGGCACGGCTCGGCGACGCCGGGCGAGTAAGCCAGGGACAGATCGAGCTGGCTGACCAGCGGCTTGGTCGGAACGACCTCGAGCTTTCCCTTACGACCACGGGTGTGATATTCGAGTGCGTCTTCCTTGCGCCCCATCCACCGACGGTAGTCCCGCGGAGCGGCCCTGGCAAATAGGTCGAGCGGGTCTGCAGATTTTCACTGTTTCGCGCCGCACCGCGCCGCGCTGATTCTGCGCTGCGGCACAGCCATACATCGCTGCGCGAGAACAAGGCTAGCTACCTTACGAGGCGTACTCGCGACTGCGGTTTGCGCGTTCAGCCGTCGATCAAGACCGAGACATCGAATCGCGCCGCGGTGGCCAGGGTGCGGAGGAACGCGGCGAGCTGCTCGATATCGGCGTCGGCCTCGGTCGTCAGGTGCGCGGCGGCGAGGGCGCGCGTGCGGCCATCGCCATCCTTGAGCGCGCGGATGTCGATGTCGTGCGGCAGCACGCCGCAGAACAGCGAGAGCATCAGGCAATGGGTCGGCGCGAGGTTGCCCACCATGAACATCATCTGGAACAGCTGATCGGACGAGATCTCGATCGTCTTGCCCTCGCTCTGCCAGCGCACGCCGTAGGGCGCGCGGCTCTCGAAGTAGGTCGTGCCCGCGCTGCGCAGCCGGGCGGCCGGCGAGCCGTCCCAGCCGAACTCGCCCAGGCCGCGGACGAGCAGCGTGCCCGCGGTGCAGTCGAGCGTGGTCGGCAGGCGGCTCATCAGCCACGCCTCGACGTGCTCGGGGATCGGATAGCGGATGCGGCGGTGGCAGCCGAACTCGCGCGACAGGCCGGCGGGGCAGCTCGCGCAGTAGCGGGCGACCTCGTCGAGCGGGGCCGCCTCGTCGAGCAGGGTCTGCAGGTTGACGCCGCGCGCCGACTCACCATCGGGCTTGCGCATCGTCAGCTGGACGTCGATCTCCGCGGCGCTGCGCTGGTCGCCGTCGGCGCGCACCTGGGCCAGGGCGGTACGCGCCAGGATCCGCGTGCGATGCAGCCCCACCAGGCGCTCGACACCGAGCTGCTTGTGCGGCTCGCACCCCATCGCGAGCACGTAGTCGATCGCCATGTCGCATCGTAACCGCAATGCTTGTTTCCATCGAGCGCGAGGGGTAGAACCCACAGCACGCACCCGTAGCTCAGCTGGATAGAGCGTTGGCCTCCGGAGCCAAAGGTCACAGGTTCGAATCTTGTCGGGTGCACGCTGAAGACCCGTGAAGACGTTGGGCGAGATCGCGATCGAGGCCGGGCTGGTCAATCGGGCCAGTGCCGCTCGGGCCGGTCGCATGGCCGAGGAGCGCAAGCTGCCGCTCGTCGTGGTGCTCATTCGCGAGCTCGGCGTCGATGAGGTCGCGCTGGTCGGTGCGCTGCGCAAGCAGACGCGCGTGCCGCTGATCGACCCGGCGGCGGTCGAGATCGATCCCGAGGCGCTGCGCCAGCTGCCGCGCGACGTGTGCGCCCGTCTGCGCGTGCTGCCGCTGTCGCTGACCACCGATGGCTCGGGCAAGCTCCTACGGATCGCGATGGCCGATCCGACCGACACCGCGGCGGTCGCCGAGATCGAGCAGCTGACGCATTGCGACGTCGAGGTCAACGCTCTGCCGCTGTCGGCGATCGACGAGCTGGTCGACACCGGCTACCGCCAGGTCAACACCGCGGTCGTGCCGCGCCAAGGCAACCAAGGCGCCACGATGTTCGTCACATCACGCGGCAGGGTCCTGCACGAGGCCGAGTCCGAAGTATCGGAGACGGCACAGATCTCGTTTGCCGCGCTGCACGCCACGGCCCCGCGCGATGGCAGTGACAGCGATGACCTCGAGGCGAGGCTGTCTGCCCTGATCAGCGTGCTTGTCGGCAAGGGTCTGTTGACCGAGGCAGAGCTGGCGGAGGCGCTGCGAAAAGGCAAGCCCTGACATGTGGCGAACCCAGGATTGCCGCAAGCCTGGCCCAGGGGCGTGCGCTACTATCGGGCTCGGTCGTCCGTCTGCCCAACGACCATGCCCGCACATGACATGACTGCGACCATCACCTGCGCTGGCTGCCAACACGCGTACGTCGAGACGGCGCTGTTCTGTCCGAACTGCGGCAGGCCCAAGGTGCGCGAAGCGCTTGCCGATCCGCTGCTCGGCACGCTGCTGGGCGAGCGCTTCCTGGTCCAGGAGCTCCTCGGTCAGGGCGGATCCGGCACCATCTACCGCGCCGAGCACGTGACGCTGCGCCGCAAGGTCGCGATCAAGGTGCTCCACACCGAGCTGTCGCGCGATGACCTCGCGGTCGAGCGGTTCCGGCGCGAGGCGACCACCGTCGCGGAGATCGACAACGAGCACATCGTCGAGATCCACGACTTCGGGCGCACGCCCGACGGGCGGCTCTACCTGGCGATGGAGCTCCTCGAGGGCGAGACGCTCGACACCGTGCTCGTGCGCGAGAAGCAGCTCTCCGTCGAGCGCGCGGCCGACATCCTGATCCAGGTCGGCGAGGCGCTCATGGAGGCGCACGCGATCGGCTACGTCCATCGCGATCTACGGCCGCGCAACATCTACCTCGCCGTGCGGCGTGGCAAGGCGAACTTCGTCAAGCTGCTCGACTTCGGGCTCGCCAAGCTCGTCGAGACCGAGGGCCAGGCGGCGTCGACGAGCCTCGGCATGACGTTCGGCGACCCGCGCTACATGTCGCCCGAGCAGGCGCGCGGCGACCGCATCGACCGGCGCGCCGACATCTACCAGCTCGGCTGCGTCGCGTACGAGATGCTGACCGGTGGGCCGCCGTTCTCGGGCGCGCGGGTGTTCGACATCCTCACCAAGCAGGTCACCGAGGCGCCGCACCCGCTGCCGACCCGGCGCCCGGGCGTGCCGCTGTGGATGGAGGCCGCGGTCGCCAAGATGCTGGCCAAGGATCCCGAGAACCGGTTCGCGACCACGACCCGCATGGTCGAGGCGCTCCGCCGCGGGCTCGAGACCGGCGAGGTCATGGAGGACGACGTCGCCCGGCGGCGCGAGAGCATCCCGCCACCGTCGGTGTCGCGCGTGATGCAGCGCATGGGCATCAGCGCGCCCGTCGAGCCGGGCGAGCCGCCCGTCCAGGGCGCTGCGCCCGCGCCGCTGCCGCCCATGCTCGGCGCGCCACCTCCCCCCGTTCCCGTTCCGCCGCCTCCGATGCACGGGGCTGCGCCTGCGCCCGGTGCGCCGCCTGTGCCGCTACGCACCGGCGTTCCCACGAGCGATCCAGCCGCCACGATGCGCGCCCCGGTCGTGCCGCCGCCGGCCAAGCCCGACTCCGTCGAGCTCCTGCGCAAGCGCACCGGCACGCCGCGCATCGGCGTCCCGATCGTTTCGCACCTCGATCCGGCCGTCGTCGTGCCCGCGCAGCCCCGGCGCGATGCGCTGCCGGTGCAGCCGGCGGTCGCCGGCGTGATCGACCCGCCGCGCGCGCCTGCCTCGTCGACGCCGACCACGCCGCCGGTCAGCGCCGTCGAATCATCCATGGGTGACCCGGACACCGACTCGCTCGTCGTGCGGCCGCCCACCCGCACCAGCGAGGCCCAGCCGCGCGGCAAGCGGCAGAACGCGCCTGCTGGCGAGCTCAACATCTCCCAGGTCTGGTACGACGAGGGCGATCAGCTGTCCGGCGACGACGACACCCCGGCGGCTCGCACGGCCCGCGCACGCAAGCTGATCTCGCCGAGCGTCACTGATCTCTCCTACTACGAGGAGCGGCCGCAGCGGCGGCTCGGCCTCATCGCGGTGATCGGCGTGTTCGCCATCATCGGCGGCACCGTCGCCTTCGCGCTGACCCGCGGCGGATCCTCGACGACCCACGCCCCGCCGGCCGCGCCCGCGCCGCAGCCGGTCGCCGCCGTCGCGGTCGACGCCGCCCCGAGCACCATCCTGCCGAGCGAGCCGACCCCGAGCGATCTCCCCGCCGTGTCCGACAAGGCCACGACCGACAAGCCGGCCGCACCCGACAAGGCGGCTGCGTCCGCGAAGTCGTCGACGCCGACGCGCGCCGAGACTCCGCCGGCCGGCCGTGCCTCGGCCGCGACCCGCACCCCCGCGGCCCCGGCCCCCGCCGCCAGCCGTCGCCCGCCCGCCGAGACCGCCAGCTACCCGGTCCTCGGCTCCGAGCCGAGCCGTCGCGGCCCGGCGCTTCCCGCCGGCACGGGCCCGCTCGCCCCGTCGCCCTCACCGACCGAGGCCCCCAAGGCCCCGAGCGCTCCGAGCGTCACCGACACCCCGCAGGATCCGTACGGCGGCGGCGATGCGCCCCCCAGCGACGGCGTCGCCCCCGAAAAGAAGGCCGAGTTCTTCGCCAACCTCGGCG
>DATIPJ010000463.1:0-2479 GCA_035472155.1 Kofleriaceae bacterium | reverse complement strand
CCTCGGGGCCGAGCGCGTCGAGGACGGAGCGCGGCGCGGCGTCGTCGAGCGAGAGGCACAGCGTCTGCGCCGCGCCGAGCGCGACCTCGCCCTCCGGGTCGCGGATCACGGCGCCTACCAGGGGGGCCACCAGCGCCCGCGGCACGGGTAGGGGCACGATCGCGACCACGGCGCTCCGGAACGCGGGATCCGGATCCTGCAGCGCGGCACCCAGATCGATAGCGATGCCGCCAGGATCCAGCGCCGCGGCGGTGTCCAGCGAAATCATCCGGAGCTCGATCCATCGATCGTTTCGCATGGCGAGCTGACCCCACAACCTGCGCCAGGTTGCGATATCGTCCGGTGCGATGTCATCGGGTGGACCGCTGCTCGCCAGCTCGCGAGCGATCGCGCGCGCAGCGCGAGCAGCCGGCAGCGCGACGCGGCGATCCGCCCCGGCGGCAACACCCGCGAGCGCGTCGAGGAGCTCGGCGCGATCCTCGACGATCGACGCGGCCGCGACCGCCGCGAGCTGCGTCGGCCGGTCGCTGGAGCGCAGCGCTTCCTCGACCACCGCAGGCCCTGAGAGCGCTCCCTTGCGCGCGGCTTCATCGACGTCGCCGCGCAGGAACGCAGCCCGCATGGCAGCGATGCCAATCGCACCAGCTGCGAGAATATTCAGCCAGGCCATTACGAGATCTTCCTCGACTTATGCAAATATCTGCGAAATCGCACTAGAAAAATTGACACGGTGATGATGCGTTCAGTACGGTGAGTTCGTTCAGTACAAGAGAGGAGCCTGCCACTTATGGCCGACGCGCTGACCCAGCGACAAAGGGACATTCTGGACTTCATCTCCGCTTCCATCATGGAGCGCGGGTTCCCTCCCACGCTCCGTGAGATCGGTGAGCATTTCAACATTCGGTCGACCAACGGGGTGAACGATCACCTCAAGGCGCTCGAGAAGAAGGGGCACCTTCGACGCGAGGACCTCAAGTCGCGCGCGATGCGGCCCGTGTTGCCCGATGGCAACGGCGAGGTCGTGCCGTTGCGCCGGACGCCGATGGGCACCGGCGTCATGGAGGTCGTGTCCGGCGACGACCTGGCCGAGGTACCGATCCTCGGGCGCGTCGCCGCAGGCCAGCCGATCCTCGCCGTCGAGCAGGCGACCGATACGGTGCGCATCGACCGCGTGCTGATCGGCGGCCATCGCGAGGTGTTCGGTCTGCGGATCGTCGGTGAATCGATGATCGAGGACGGCATCTTCGACGGTGACTATGTCTTCGTGAACAAGACGCCCGCGGCGCGCACCGGCGACATCGTTGTCGCGATGATCGAGGGCGAGGCCACCGTGAAGCGGTACTTCCCGGAGGGGGACTGCATCCGCTTCCAGCCCGCCAACTCGAACATGCAGCCGATCATCGTGCGCAAGTCCGAGTTCCGCAGCGTCGACATCATCGGTGTCGTGGTCGGCGTCTATCGCAAGCTCTAGGCGTAGCGCAAGCGCTGGCGATCGTTGACGGATTTCTGAGGCTGCCGCATCGAGGAGCGGTCGTCGCGGGTGAGACGCCTGCCGCGCCGCCACGAAGCTGCGACTAGCTCGCGGATATTTCAAACGATTTCCGGACAACCGTTTGGGGGTTCGTGTGTCAAACTGAAACCCGCGGTGGCCAGCCGTTCGCGACGATACCGAAGGCCTGGACTGATCATCCCGGCACTCGCCATCTCGGTCACCGCACAGAGCGCTGTGGTGATCGGGTACGAGCTTACCCGGCCGATCCCCAAGCCGATCCTCACGATCCGGCTCGACGACGCCGCTGCCAGCTGGGACTACGACATCTCGACCCAGGACACGCAGCTGGCGCGCCCGATGGTCCAGGTGACCGGGCCCAAAGGGTTCAAGGTCGCGTTGACGTCGCCCGCGGGCGATCTGGTCGGTGTGCTTCCGCAGCGCTTCGAGCTCCCGGAGAGCACGGCCGACGTGCGGGTCACGGTCACGGCGCCCGACGGCGAGGTGTGGACCAAGCGGGTCGACGTCAAGCGCATGCAGGAGACCGAGGTGACGGTCGGGTTCACGCCGAGCCGCGGCCAGGTCCTGGTCACGCGCGCCGGCGATGCGGCGCCGCTCTTGCGCTGCGCCCAGGCGCGCTGCCGCGTCGAGCTGCCGAGCGGCACGCAGGTCAAGCTCAGCGCCGTGCTCGGCGATGGCGCCACGTTCGCGGGCTATCACCAGTTCCCGATGCGCACGCCGCCCCCGCTCGTCGGGATCCTCGGCGATCCGCTCGCGAGCTGCACCTCGAAGGACGCGGTCAGCGCGGCCGCCGAGGGCAACGTGTTCGATTGCTCGGTCGCGATCACCGCCAACACCGACGTCGCGGCCGAGTTCGGCCTCCAGCCCAAGGAGGTCGACGTCGCGCTTGAGGTGCCCAAGGTCCAGGACATGGTCAAGCCGCTGGCGCCCAAGCTGCCGCCCAAGCCGATCGACGCTGAGAAGCTCGAC
>DATIPJ010000462.1:0-8182 GCA_035472155.1 Kofleriaceae bacterium | reverse complement strand
CCACCGGCACGTGCGCCGTCTCGTAGTTGGACTTGAGCATCCGGCACAGCTCGAGCCCCGTGACGTTGGGCATGTTGACGTCGGTCAAGATGATGTCGGGGCGCCAGTCGCCGAGCACACCCTCGAGCTTGTCGACATCGTCCGCGGTGCGGACCTCGTAGCCCGCGCGCAGCAGCACGCCTGCCACGAAGTGCAGGCTGATCTTGCTGTCGTCGATGAGCAGGACCTTGTGCTGGGTCGCCGTCATCGTCCCCGTCATCGCGACGGACGATAACATCGAGGCCAGCGCTCTCGCTTCAGCCGAATACCTTCTTGCGGAGCTCTCCCGATGACACGAGGTTGGTCAGCTCGGTTCGCCCACCTATGACTTCACCGGCGACGAACACCACCGGCAAGCGGTGGCCCTTGCTGTCGCGGCGCACCGCCATCTGCGCTGCGGGATCTTCTTGGATGTTCATCACCTTGTAGGGGATGCCCGCACCATCGAGGATCTCCGTGAGGCGAGTCGCATCGCGACGCGTCTTGTCCATGTGGTAGACGAGCACCGGCGCCGCTTCTCGCTGCACCGGGAGCTCGGTCTTCGCCGGCGCCGGGCGGCCCTGCGCTGCGCTCTCGAACGCGCGCCGGTCGGCGAGCTCGGCCTCGTCGGCGAGCGGCCGCCCGAGCGCCTCGTTGGCCTTGCGCGCGAGCTCGCCCGCCTTGCCGGGCAGCTGGTTCAACGCTGCGTGAGCACGCGCGCGCGCTCGCTCGATCCAGCTCATGCCTCGCTCCAGCTCCGGCGCGCTCAATTGACGACGCGCAGGCTCTTGCGGCCCGCCGGCACCGGCGGGTGCTTGGCGTCCTCGGCGTGCGCCGGGTCGACATCGGGCGCGACGCTCACGATCGAGCTCTTCTTGCGCGTCTTGGCCGCGGCGTTGCGCGCGATCTGGAGCAGCCGCTCATGCGCCTCGGCGTGCTCGCGGTCTTCCTTGTTGGTCACGCGGCCGACCAGGCGGTCCTTCCAGAACGACAGCCGGTTCTTGCGCGCGCCGACTTCATAGACCAGGTCGGCCGCGGTGCAGCCCGCGCGGTGCGGCGAGCGGTGGAACGGGCTCGCCATCGACGGGTGCTTCTCGACGTACGCGCGGACCTCGTCGATCGTCATCCCGACGTCGGCGCACGCCTTGTCGACTTCCTTCTGCGCCTGCTGCTTGGCCTTGAACAGCTGCATCTGCACGCGGCTGTACACGTTGACCGCGCCATCGCCGTTGGTCTCGATCGGCAGGAAGATGCCCTGCGGGTAGAGCTCGGTGATGAACGACTGGATACCGTCGGAGACCGACGACGACGGCATGCACCCGAACGGCTTGACCGACAGGGTCATGTTGACCTTCGAGTAGGCCACGTTCTGGATCAGCTTGCCGATCTCCATGTGGCCTTCGCCGCCGCGCAGGTTGTTGTCGTAGAACGCGTGCGAGACCTCGGCGATCTGGTCCATGTCCGGCAGGTGGTAGTCGTTCAGGCCCATCGTCTTGGCGATGGCCTGGAACAGCCCGCGCAGCACCTGCTCGCCGGCCCACAGCGACGCCTTGCGCTTGCGGACGTCCACGCCCTTCAGGCTGAACTTGCTGCCGCCGTGCTCGCTCTTGTCCTTGTCGACGCCGCGCAGGTTGGCGCGCTGCTCGGTGTCGTAGCGGCCCTGCCACATCATGTAGAGCAGCCACGCGGTGACGATCTGGATATCCGGCTCGGCGCCCTCGGCCTCGAGGAAGCGCTGCAGGCCGTAGTTACCGTCGCCCTCGGTGGTCATCGCCCAGAACTCGCCGATGATGCCGACGCGCGGCTTGGTCCGCGTGCGATCGACCTTCACCTTGCCGAGCTCGCGGCGCGCCTTGAGCAGCGCGACCGGGATCGATGTCCCCTGCTCGAACGCATCGGAGATGATGCGCTTGCTGGTCTCCAGCGCGCGGTCGGCCGCGCCCGGCACCACCTCGTAGGGCCGGATCCGGTAGCCGAGCGAGTTGAGCGCGTCGCCGATCAGGATCGCGCGCACGACGGCCCAGAAGAACGTGGGGTTCATCTCGAGCCCGACGCCCTCGCCGGTCGCCTGCTTGAGGCCGCCGGTCTGCTGGAACAGCAGCACGCGGAAGCCGTCGAACCCGGAGTCGCGCAGCGCCTTGCGGTACTCGGTGACGTAGGTGCCGAACCGGCACGGACCGCACGCGCCCGCGGTGATGAACACGTGGTTCTTGACGATGTCGTCCTTGCCCATCCCGCGCTCGCGCAAGCCGTCGAGGTACTTGACGAGGTTTCCGACGGTGAAGTACGTCGGGTTGCACTGGCCGCGGTTGCCGTACTCGCGGCCGTACTGGAGCGCGTCGTTGTCCGGCGTGTCCATCGCGAGGACCTTGTAGCCCACGCCGCGCAGCGCGGCCTGGACGAACAGGTCGTGCGCCATCGTCAGGCCCGAGACCAGGATCGTGGTGTGCTCGCGCTGCTCACGCGTGAACGTGCGCGGGACCTCGTCGAACCACTGCTTGGCGTTCTCGACCGGCAGGCCGAGCCGCTTTCGCTCCTCGATCTCGAACTGCTTCAGCTCGGCCTCGATGGCCTCGATGCTCAGGGGGTCGAGGTTGCTTCCGCTGTTGTCGTTGGTGGTGCTCATAGGGTTCTCCCGGACTGGTTCACTGCCGCATCACGTTGAGGGCCTGGGGCCGCTTGGCCTTGGGCCGGTTGGCTTCTTCTGCCGCCTGCCACGCCGCCACCTGCTCGTCGAGGTTCTTGATCTCGCGGTCGAGTCGGTCGTCGGTACGCCCGACGCCTGCGAGCTTGCTCTGCAGGGTCTTCATCAGCTCGAGCTTCTTGGTGGTGACCGTGCGATCGAGCTCGACCTTCTTGATCGCCTGGTCCTCGAGCTTCTCCTTGAGGAGCATCAGGGTATGGGCGTACGTCTTGACCCGGATCTTGATCGACCCGGACGGCTTGTTGGCGTCGATGTCGTGCAGCGCCGAATAGGCCTTGCCCGCCGACGCGATGACCGAGTCGATCAGGCCGTAGGTCGGCGCGTCGTGGCCGCACTTGAAGCTCGATAGATCGAGGCACGCCAGGTTCGCGTGCCTCGCCGCGTACTTGGCCGCCCAGACCTTCTGCACCGAGTTGGTCGAGTAGTTCTCGGGCCACACGTCGGACACGTCGAGGCCGCTCTGGATGATGCCCTTGGCGATGTCCTCGGCGAACAGCCGCTTGATCGTCTCGGGATCGCGCGGCAGCGAGCGCATCGACAGGATCGGATAGCCGATCGCCTGGAACTCCTCGAGCACCGAGTGGTTGAGGCCCGGATCGTTGTGGTACGGGCGGCCGAGCATCACGAGCGCGACCCGGTTCTCGCGGGTCACCTCGTCGAGGATCTCGCGGCCCTTGCGCTCCATCTCGTCCTCGAACGCCTGCACCGCCTTGAACGCCAGGTCGATCGCGAAGTCGCTCTCGTCGACGGTGAGCCCCAGCAGCGGGCCCCACTCGTCGAACATCTGCTTCTTGCACATCAGGACTTCGTTGAGCGTCACCGCGGTGTCGAGGTACGAGATCCCGCGCTCGGCGAAGAAGTCGGTCTCCTTGGTGAACGCCGCGCGGATCACCTTGGGCGTGCCCGAGACGACCGGGCAGCTCGCGGTGTCCATCTGGTTCACGATGAACGTCGGGATGTGCGTGATCGACGGGAAGAAGATGTAGTTGAGCGGCTTCTTCTCGTGGTGCTTGAACAGCAGGTTGTGGATGTGGGCCTGGACGACCTTGCTCGGGAAGCACGGATCGACCGAGCCGTACTTGCAGCCGGCCTGCCACATCTCCTCGCCGGTCTCGTCGGAGAACACGACGTTGCGCGAGTCGACGCCGACGACCTCGAAGTAGGTCCGCCAGAACGGACCCGTCGAGTAGATGTTGAGCACGCGCGGGATGCCGATGCGGACGTCGCGCCGCTTGGCCCAGACCTCCGCGCTCGAGCGCTGAAACGGACGCTGGACCGGCTTGTGGCGGACCGCGCCGAGCAGCGTGCGCTTGACGACGACATCCTCGATCGGCGCGCCGTGCGCCGGCATGGTCACCGACGTGCCGGGCGTGGAGCCAAGAACATCAATAAAACTCTTGAACGCGAGCTTGGCCTCGTAGTCGACCAGGTTCGGGTACTGCTTCATGCGCTTCTGGCGCTCCTTGTTGAGCACCTTGAGCGCGTCGATGTTCTCGACCGTGCCCTTCTCGCACGAGAATCCGCTGATGTAGCGCGCGGTCTTGCCGTCGAGGGTCTTGGTGTCGATGAACGTGCGCGAGCAGTTGTTCGGGCAGAAGTTGCAGCGCGTCTTCTCGTCGTTGGTGGCGACGTAGTCGATGTCGACCGCCTGATCGAGCCCGACGAACGACGTCTTGCCGCGCCGCCGGGTCACGCGCAGCGCCTCGAACGCGGCGCCGATCGCGCCGGCCTCGCCGCAGTGCGGGTGCAGGTACACCTCGGCGTTGGGCACGCGCTTCTCGATGTAGTCGACCTGCGCCTTGAGCGCGGCGAGGTTCTTCTGCGTGCCGCCCTGGAGCACGAACACGCGGCCGAGCTCGGCCATGCGCGGGATCTGCACCACGTACTGCCAGATGTTCTTGGGCAGGACGAGCGCCAGGCCGGCGAGCAGCTCCTCCTTGGCGTAGCCCTCCTTCTGGAAGTTCACGCGGTCGGAGTCGAGGAACACGGCGCAGCCGTAGGAGAACTTGGGCGCCAGGCGCGCTTCGAACGCGACGTCGGCGTACTGCTTGACCGGGATGCCGAACTGGTCGGCCATCGCCTGCAGCAGCATGCCGTTGCCGGCCGAGCAGCTGTTCGACAGCCGGAAGTTCTTCACGTCGCCGTTCTGCATGAACATCACCTTGATGTCCTGCCCGCCGATGTCGCAGATCACGTCGACCGACGGGAACCACCGCTTGGCCGACATCATGTGCGCGACGGTCTCGACGATGTTGGCGTCGGCGCCGAGCGACCGCTCGAGCACGTCGCCGGCGTACCCGGTGACGCCGAACCCGGTGACCTCGAGCTGCGCGCCTTGATCGGTCGCCCACTGGCGCATCTGCGCGAACATGTCCTTCATGTCCTGGATCGGGTTGCCCTTCGACAGGGTGTAGACCTTCTTCAGGATGTTCTCGTTCTCGTCGATGAACACGCACTTGCTCGACGTCGACCCGCCGTCGAGGCCGATCACGCCGCGGTAGGTCTTGCCGGATTCGAGGACCGCGTCGGCGTAGTGCGGCTCCCGGTACTTGTCGACGAACGCGTCGCGCTGATCGGCGACCTCGACCAGGCCCGGCCCGGCCGACTCGCCGAGCTTGCTCTTGCGGCCGTGGTTGATGAACTCCTCGAGCGGCTCGAGCCCGCGGTAGCGGCCCACCGTCTCGGGCTCGTAGAGCCCGAACAACACGGCGCCGTACGCGGCGTAGAGGTCGGAGTTCTTGGGGACGAAGATCAGCTCCTCGAGCGGAACGGTCTTGTCGTACTCGTAGCCGCGCTCGGCCCACGCCTCGGGGATGCGCAGCCGCCAGCACTGCTGGAGGAACGGCAGGTACGTGTTCGGCCCGCCGAGCAAGAGCACCTTGGACTTGAGCGTGTTGCCGCGCGTGAGCACGGCGAGGTTCTGGCTGACGATCGCGTCGGCCAGCGAGTTCATGATCTCGTTGCGCGGGATGCCCGACTTCACGAGGTTGACGATGTCGGTCTCGGCGAACACGCCGCACTTGGCGGCGACGTGGTGGAGCTTGCTCGGATCGAACTGGAGCGAGGGAACCTCCTCGCGCGGCATGCCGACCTTGAGCACGCACTTGTCGATCGTGGCGCCGGTGCCCGACGCGCACTTGTCGTTCATCGACGTCTGCGCGGTCTTGTCGCCGGTCTCGTTGTTCTTCTTGAACATGATGATCTTGGCGTCCTGGCCGCCGAGCTCGATCACGCTGCCGACGTCGGGGTGGAGCTTCTCCACCGCCATCGTCACGGCATTGACTTCCTGCACGAACTTGGCGCCGATCTGCGGGGCGATCGGGCTACCGCCGGAGCCGGTGATGAACACCCGGATCCGATCGGGGGTGATCGCTGGAAACGCCGCGTGGATCTCGCGCAGCATGTCGCGCGTCATCTCGGGCTGGCGCGTCTCGTGGCGCAGGTACTTGGACCACAGGATCTCTTTGGACCCCGGATCGACCACCGTCATCTTCACGGTGGTGGATCCGACATCGATGCCAATGACGACCTGGTCTGGGCTATTCATGCGTTCTCCTGCTGACACCCCTACGAACGGGGCACAGAACTAGACTGACGCGTCAGTCTAGAAGCGACTGACACTGCAGTCCAGTACCAAGTATGTGCAAAATAAGCCGTCTTTGGCACTTTTTGGTACTGTGCTCTGTGTTACATGCGAGCCACGGCGCACATGGAGGCCCCTGCGGAAGCGGCTTCTGGCCGCCTGAGGCGTCAGGCGAGCACGCCGCGGAGCGCGACCTGCAGCATTTCTCGCACGACCTCGTGCACCGGCACGATCCCTGGCTGCCGAACGAGCAGCTCGATCACCCCGCGGGTCATGCCGAGCATGGCCGCGGCGACGAGCTCGGGCTGACACTTGCGTACCAGGCCGATCTCCATGCCGGTCTCGAGGGCGCGCCGGAGTAGATCGCGGACCTCGGTGAAGAACATGTCGAGCCGCTCGCTCGCATCGACATCGGGCGTGTGGCCGGCCGAGAGCAGCAGCGTCGCCAGCGGGCGATCGTTGACGATGTAGTCGAGCGTGGCAATGACCTGATCGCGCAGCTGGTCCTGCGGCGGCGGTGCGCCGGGATCGCTGACCTCGATGCGGTGCAGGCGTGCGCGCAGATCCCCCATCGCCTGGTCGAGGATCGAGTCGAACACGGCGGCCTTGGACTCGAAGTAGAGATAGAAGGTGCCGCGCGCGATCTGCGCGCGCTCGATGATCGCGTGGATCGACGCGCCGTGATACCCGGCCTCGGCGAACACGACCTTGGCGGCCGACAGGATCTGGCGCCGTCGCTCCTGCTTGGCGCGATCTCCGGCGTCGATCGAGACCACTAGCCGCCCCGCCGCGACTGGTACGCCATGATCGCGCGCTCAAGCCCGGAGTACATCTTGCGGTAGGACAGCCGGGACTCGACGACGCGGCTGTCCTCGCGGTGGCGCTCGATCTCGTCCTCGACCGCGCGCGCGAACGGCGCATTGTCGACGAACAGGTTGATCTCGTCGTACACGCCGTGCGAGAGCGGCGTGAAGTTTGCCGAGCCGATATCGCAGAACCGGTGGTCGATCACCACGACCTTGGAGTGCACCATGCGCGGCACCAGCGCGATCGTCAGGTTGCCGGGCGCGCCGGTCAGCCGCATCAGCGCATCGCAGGTCGCGCGGTTGACGTTGGCGAGCACGTCGGCCTGGTCGGCGGTGACGAGCTTCAGCTCGACGCCGCGCTGCACGGCGCGCGCGAGCGCCGCGGTGAACCGGCGGTCGCTGAGGTACGCCATCTCGACGGTGAGCGACTGCTCCGCGCCGTCGATCAGCGCGAGGCGGTGGCTGATCATCGGGCACGACTTCTTGCGGTGCGCCTCGCGGCTATGGACCAGGAAGTCGATGCCGCGCGAAGGATCGAACTCATCGAGGCCGGCCATCCGCTCGCGCAGCCGCTCGATGTGCTGGGGGCCCTCGACCTCGACCATGACGTCGATCCAGTCGTGGCGGTGGTTGTCCCCGATGCCCATCGAGCCGAGCACCAGGTACCGGTCGTCGATGATGTAGAGCTTGGAGTGATCGAACCGCTTGCGCTGGTGCTCGACCCGGATGTTGCGGTGGGTGAGGATCTCCTGCGACAGCGAGTTCGGGCGCTGCTTGAACGAGCCCGGCGCCCGGTACACGGCGCCGAGGAACCAGGCCTGGAACCCGCGGAACGGATCGACCCGCTTGTGGAAGAAGCTCTGCTTGTTGCCGCCGGTGTACTCGTAGACCGCGGCGATCTTGTCCTTGTGGATCGTGACCTTCGCACCGCGATCGGCGGCGTGCAGCACGGCCTCGCCGAGCAGGTTGCCGGCCTCGTCGTCGCGCCACAGAAACGCGCGGATCTCGACCGACTTCTGCGCGCCGCGGATCCGCTCCAAGATCGCCTGGAATGCGGTGTCGCCGGAGCCG
>DATIPJ010000461.1:0-12427 GCA_035472155.1 Kofleriaceae bacterium | reverse complement strand
GGCGGCGGCGGCGCAGGCAGCGCCGGCGGCGCGCACGGCGCCAAGGCCGCCGCACACGGCGCGAAAGCCGCTGCGCACGGGGCCAAGGCCGCCGCATCCGCGACCGCCAGGGCCTTCACCGCGGGCAAGCTGACCTTGATCGCCGGCGGCGCGGTCACCGCGGTACTCGCCACCGTTGCATGGGTCGCACTTCGCGCATCTCCCCCGGCCACCGAATCTCGCCGACCAACGCCCACCAGCGCTGCCGCAATCGCCACATCGCGCACGGCGGATGGCCTGTCGCCCTCCACCGCCGCATCGCCGACCAGCGCGCCGCCGATTGCCGAAGGGTCGCGGACGGCCGAAGCATCGTCGGCGACCGATGACCGAACACCGACGACCGATAGCCGAGCGAGCGCCGGCACATCGCCGACGAGCGCCGGCACATCGCCCGCGAAGCACCCGAACCGACGCCATCGCACGGTCGTCGCAGCCGCTCCGCAGAACAGCGCGAGCGGCGGAGCTGGGTCGAGCGGCCGGCGCGCGCCGAGCGATGGTGGCGAGCCAGGTGGTGGTCCGCGGCAGGTGACGCGGGTGGCCACCGCCCAGCCGCGCGAGGTCGATGACGGTGCCGCGGCTGCGACGCCCGATGATCTGCTGGCGGAGGCGAATGCGGCGCGCGCAGCGCATCGCTGGCGCGAGGCCGATGCGCTGTATGCGCGCGTGGCGCGCGGGGAGCCTGGGCGGCTCGCGGTGCAGACGGCGCTGGTTGCCGCTGGCAGCATCCGCCTCGAGCACCTCGGCGATCCGGGCGGGGCGGCGCAGCGGTTCCGCGCGGCGCTGGCCGGCGGTTCGGGCGCGGCGCTGGCCGAGGACGCGCGCTGGGGGCTCGCCGAGGCTGCGCGCGCGACCGGCGATGCCGTTGAGGAGCGGCGTGCGCTCGATGAGTTTCTCGCGCATCACGCCGGATCGCCTCGCGCTCCGCGCGCCAGGGTGCGCCGCGCGGAGCTCGGGACGCCGTGAGGTGGCGGCCGGCGCATCGCCGAAGGCATCGCGCCGCGCCTCGGGAGAGTCGACAGCCAGCAGGCGGCGCATCATCGCGAGAGCGATGGCGCCCGGCGAAGATGGCGGTGATCGCGCTCGCGGCGATGGCCGCGGCAGGGGCGGTGGTCGCGGCGGGGTGCTCGTCGCGCGATATCGTCGCCGAGACCGGCAGCGGCGCGGCGTTCTGCAGCGGGAAGGGCCCCGCGATCCTCGGAGGCGATAGCGGGCCGGTGTGCACGGGCGCGGTTGCGGTGCACACGTTTGCCCGGGCGCTGTGCACCTGCGAGGGCTACGCGACGTCGACGTCGCTGACGACAGACTCGTTCGACAGCGCCGCTGGGCCGTATGCGCCGGGCGGAACGAGCGGAGACGTCGGCATCGACGGCGAGCTACGGACCAGCGCGCGGGTCGAGGTCGGTGGCGGTGTCGCGGTGGCGGGCGCTGCTGGGGCGGCGCTGCTCGCCGACCTGCGCGTGGCACACGACCTCGCGATTGCCGGCCCGCTCGGCACGGGCGTGACGGTCATCGCCGGCGGCGATGCGCGCGTGGCGGGCAGCGTGGACCTCGCTGCGCTCATGGTGGCCGGGACGCTGACCGTCGATCCGGCGGCGGGGCTCGGCGGCACGATCACCGCGGGCGCCACGGTGCGCGCGCCGGTCGCAGTCGCGGCGCCGTGCGCGTGCGGCGCCGCTGATCTGGTCGATATCCCGGCGTTCGTGGCCAGCCACGCGGACGACAACCAGGACGGCGCGATCGGCCTCTCGCCGGGACGGCTGACCGACTATCGCGGCGCGGTCACGCTCGACCTGCCGTGCGGCATCTACTACGTCGGCCCGATCCGCGGCGACGGCGAGCTGACGCTGCGGATCACCGGGCGCGCTGCGCTGCTGGTCGACGGCGACGTCTCGCTCGGGGCGCCGTTCACCGTCGAGCTGGCGACCGACGACGCCGAGCTCGACTTGATGATCGCCGGCATCCTGTCGAGCGGCCAGGCGATCGTGATCGGCCGCGCCGACCATCCAGCGCGCACGCGGGTCTATGTCGGCGGCTCGAGCACGATCGAGCTCAGCGGCGACTCGCACCTCGCCGCAAACCTGTATGCACCGCGCGCGGCGATCGCGCTGTCGGGTACGGCCACGGTGTACGGCAGCCTGTTCGTGCGCCGGCTCGATCAATCCGCGCCGGTCGACATTCACTACGACATCGATGTCCGCAGGGCGGACGTCGCCTGCCCGATCGAGCGCGGCGACGCCCTCCGATAGCGGACCTCGCTCGGTTAGCAGAGGTAGAGCAGCGCCGGGCTCCAGGTGCAGTCGTCGGCGCACGGCGTGTTCTTGGTCGCGGGCCTCTGTCCACCCGGGTGCCGCGCGTGGGGCCGCGCTATCGCCGCGCCGGATCGTGCAGGCTCGCCAGGTTCGCCGGACGCTCCGGGTCTGCGGACCTCGCGCGATCTCGCGCGCGCTGCGATGGCCCCGGCGGCGGCGCATCGTCGAGGGCGATCGCACCCAGATCGAGCGTCTTGCCGGCTTCGAGCACGAGCCCACGCCTGGTGAACGGGCGCGGCTGACGGAGCACGATCAATACTGATTTGCCCGGGCGGTGCTCGAGCCGAAACCTGCCATCCGGGCCGGTGGTCGGCGGTGGCCCCTCGAGCGCGATCTGCAACCGGCCGTCGCCGCTGTCGGGGACCAGCGCGACCGCCTGCCCCGCGACCGGATGACCGGAGCCATCGACCAGCTGCCCGACCACGATCGCGTTGGACGCGAGCTTGATGTCGACCGTGGCGGGCTCGTTGGGCACGACCTCGACGGTGGCCTGTCCGTTGCCGTCGCGCGACTGCACGCGCACCGTGTAGCTGCCCGGATCGACGCGGGCAAACGTGAACGCGCCGTCGGTAAAGCTCCGCGTCGTGCGGGTGGGCCCGTCGAGCTCGACGGAGAACAGCGTGCTCGGCCCGCTCGCGCCGGCCACCGTGCCCGAGAGCGATGTCACGCCGAGCGCTCGGAGCTCGATCGTCGCGTCGGGCACGACGCCGCCGTTGCGGGCGCGCAGCTGGCCGCGCTGCGCCTCGGCGACGACGGCGTAGGTCGCGCGCGGCAACCCACCGATCTCGAAGTGGCCCTGCGCGTCGGTCAGCGCCGGGGGGAACGAGCTTTCGGGCGCGCCGCTGTCGCGATCCTCGATCACCATCATGCGGGCGTTGCCCGAGCCATGGTCGCCGCCGCGCACCGGCTCGAGCATCGCCGCGAGGTCGGCGCTCACCGACACCCACGCGTCGGGGAGCGGCTTGCCGTCGGGGCCGGTCACGACGCCGCGGATCACGCCGTCGGGCCGGTCCACGGCGAGCTCGACCCCGGTCTTGCGCTCGCGCGCCCCGAGGTCGACCATCGATTGCGTGCGCTGCGGCAGCGGCCTGCCGCGATCGACCACGCCCATGCGGTACGACCCGCCCGATAGCCCCTCGATCTTGTAGGCGCCGGCCGCGTCGGTCAGCGCCTGCACGCCGCTGGTGATCATGCCGTTGCGGACCACCATGCGCTCGGTGCCCGAGACCTTGCTCGCCATCACCACCACGCCGACCACCGGTTTGCCGGCGCCGTCGACGACGCGGCCCGCGATCGAGCCGCCCGGCGTCACCGGCACGACCGTATCGGGCGTGCTGCGCGATGCGGTCACCTGCGCGTCGCCCTGATCACCGCTCGCACACCGCGCTGTGAGCTTGATCGCCCCGTCGCCGGTCGCGAGCGTGAACTCGCCGTCGGGGCCAGTCGTCGTGCCGGCCAGCATCATCAGCGGACCGCCGTCGCGCTCGCCGGGCTCCTGCTGAATGTCGCAGACCTGGCGCGGCTCGACGTGGCCCTTCAGCGTGTACGCGCGCTTGACCTTCACGGTGACGCCGTCGACGTCCTTGTCGGCCAGCGAGACCCGCGCGCCGCCGTCGGGCAGATACGGGACGTGCGACGCGGAGATGAAGTATTCGCCCGGCCGCAGCCCCTCGAGCACGAACGCCCCCTTCTCGTCGGCGCGGCTCTCGGTGTCCTCGCCGCGCGCGAATGCACGCACCTCCACGCCGGGCGCCGGCGCACCCGCCTCGTCGACGACCTGGCCGCGAATCACCGGCACGCTGCCGATCAAGAGCTCGACGTCTGCGACCTGCTCGGCGACGCCGATGCCGACCAGCGTCTGCGCCTTCGAGCCGCGCCCGTGATCGCTCGCGCGGAGATCCCATGCGCCGGGCCTCAGGCCCCCGAGCCGGAACCGCCCGTCGCCGCCGGCGACCGCGAGCCGCGCCCCGGTCTCTGCGAGCAGCATCGCGGGGCTGTCGCGGCGCGCGACCACCGCCGCGCCGGGCACCGGCTCGCGCGTGCGCTCGTCGCGCACCACGCCTTCGATCACGCCGCCCGGTACGAGCGCGAAGTCAGCGACCGCGCCCGCCGCCCCGACCTCGACGTGCTTCGACTGCGGCGCATAATCTGCGCTCGCCGCGGCGACCAGCAGCTGCCCCTCGGCCACCGTCAGCCGGTACTTGCCGTCGGGCCCGGTCAGCGTGCTCGACACCGCGTCGCTCGGCTCCGCCGATGCGCTCAGCCGCGCCGCGTCGATGCGCGCGCCGGCGATCGGGCCGCCCGTCGCATCCGATACCGTCCCGGTCAGCGCCCGCCCGCCGCGCGCGAGCCGGATCGCGAGCCTCTCGTCGGCGCCGGCCGCGAGCTGCCGCGTGGGCAGCGCCGCGGGCACGTGGTCGGCCGCCGATGCGCTCACCGTCCATGCGCCGGGCTCGAGCCGCTCGGCGCGCGCGACGCCATCCGCGCCGGTCCGCACGACAATGACCTCGCCGGCGCGCGGCGCGAGCCGCACCGCGGCATCGGCGAGCGGCCCGCGCTCGTCGCTCACGGTGATCGCGAGCGATGCCGGCGCCTCCGCGGTGCGCTCAGGTGTGCCTGCCGTCGCCGTCGCACCGCGCTGCGGCTGCGTCACGGTGCTGGTCGCAGGCTGGTTGCTCGCGCGGCGATGGCTCCACCACCACACGCCACCCAGCACCGCGAGGAAGAACGTGACGATGCCAATCTGGCGCACAAGGCGCGAGTCCCCGGGCATGCGCCCTCAACCACAGCCGCAGATCGGCCATTCCCGGACGGCCGGGCACGTACAACGCGCGCGTGTACGAGCCGCGCCGCGTCGAGCGGAGGCGCTACGGCGGCGGCGTCGCACCGGGGCCGAGCGCGCGCTGCATCAGCACGCTGTCGAGCCAGCGCCCGTGCTTGAAGCCGACGTTCGACAGCGTCCCGGCGCGATGAAAGCCGAGCCGCTCGTGCAGCGCGATCGAGCCCGCGTTGTCGCTCCCACCGATCACCGCGATCATCTGCCGCCACGGGCCGGCCTCGCAGCGCGCGATCAGCGCGGCGAGCAGCGCGCGCCCGATGCCGCGGCCGTGCTGCCCGGTCGTCACGTACACCGAATCCTCGATGGTGTGGCGGTACGCCGGCCGCGGCCGATACGCCGTTGCATACGCGTGCCCGAGGACCGTGCCGCCATCGTCGGCGACCAGGTACGGCAGCCCGAGCCGCAGCACGTTGTCCCGCCGCGTCGCCATCTCGGCCTCCGTCGGCGGCACCTCCTCGAACGAGGCCGTGCCGGTGAGCACGTGGTGGCCATAGATCCGCTGGATCGCGGCGATGTCGTGATCGGTGGCGTCGCGGATGATGAAAGTCGACATACGTCTGGTCAATCCTCCAGCAAGCGGGCCAGGTCTGGCGGCAGCGGTGCTTCGGCGGTGACGATCCCGCCGTCGGGGTGCGGAAACGCGACGCGGGCCGCGTGCAGGGCATGGCGCCAGAGCACGAACCTGCGCGCCAGCTCGGGGACGAGCCCCTCGTTGCAGAATCTCAGAAAGGCGTCGTCGCCGTGCGCATACAGCTTGTCACCGACGATCGGAAACCCCTCGGCCGCCAGGTGCGCACGGATCTGGTGCTGCCGCCCGGTCAGCAGCGTGCAGCGCACGAGCGCATACGCCCCGGCGCGTCGCTCCACGCGCACCTTGGTGATCGCGGGCAGCCCACCCGGCCCGGTCAGCATGCGCACGTGCGTCAGCTTCGTCGGGTCGCCCGGCTGCGCCACCCGCAGCGGCAGATCGATCGTGTGCACGGCGTCCCACGGCGGCTGGCCATGCACGACCGCCAGGTACTGCTTGGTGACCGC
This sequence comes from Kofleriaceae bacterium, assembly GCA_035472155.1. Classification (GTDB taxonomy): domain Bacteria; phylum Myxococcota_A; class Polyangia; order Haliangiales; family Haliangiaceae; genus JABFXX01. The sequence goes on along the minus strand of DATIPJ010000461.1, from coordinate 6,205 downwards.
ATCCTTGGTGCCGAACGCATGCTTGATCTCGGCCGCGGCGGCGCGGTCGCGCGCGACGACCAGACATCCCGACGTCTCGCGGTCGAGCCGGTGGCAGATCTGCAGCTCGGGCTCGTCGGGAAATCGCTCCGACATCACGCGGGTCAGCGTATTGAAATAGAACTTCGCCGACGCGTGCACCGGCAGCCCGGCCGGTTTGTCGACGACATACAGCCGCGCATCGCGCACCACCACCCCGAACGTGCGCGGGCACGGAGGCTCGGCCTGCGCGGGCCGGCGGATCACATAGTGCTCGCCCGCGGCCACGATCGTCGCCGGCTTCGGCACATGCCCATCACTGCGCCGCAGCTGTCCGCCGATGATCCCCTGGATCCGCGTGCGCGACAGCCGCGGAATCTGCGTCTTCACAAAATGATCGAGCCGCAACCCCGTCAGCTCGGGCGGCACGAGCAGATGCCGTTCGATGATCCGCGGCGACCGATCTGCCTGCAGATGCGCATCGAGCCCCCAGTCGAGCGTCGGATCCGCCCCCGGCGGCAGCGTGAATACGTCGACCGGCGCAGCAGCCAGCTCATCATCCACCTGCCCGCCGACGACCGCATCGTCGCGCTCTCCCACGACGTCGTCGACCCGATCGAAATCATCGTCGACCCGCGCGATGCGAAGACTATCGTCGACGCGCGGCTTGCCGGGTCCATCGTCGACGCGCGGCTCGCCGGGCTTCCGGGACGGCCTACTCGGCTTCGTCGGCGTCATCGGCGCCGGCTGCCTCGATGTCGTACTTCTTCATCAGCTTGCGGAAGTACTTGCGGTCGATGTCTGCCGCGCGTGCGGCGTGGGAGATGTTGCCGTTGTTGCGCCGGAGCAGCTGCAGGATGTAGTCGCGCTCGAACGAGGCGACCCAGCGCTCCTTGGCATCCTTGAACGTGACGCCTTCGGCGAGCAGCTCCTCGGGCGGCGCCGGCGCGGGCGTGTTCGGGTTCATCGACACCGAGGGCGCCGCGATCGGGCCGGAGGCCGTGCTCATGCGGCGCGCGGGCACCGATTCGCGTGACGGCGGCGCCTTGGCGGTGCGCACGTAGTCGGGCAGGTCGGAGAGCTCGATCGTGTCGGTGTCGCAGAACGAGACCGCTCGCTCGACAACGTTGACCAGCTCGCGCACATTGCCCGGCCAGGGGTAGGCCTGCAGGGCCGTGGTCGCCTCGCGCGATACGCTCCGCACGCCGGGCGAGCTCGGCTTGCGGTTGAACGCGCCGTGGTCGAGGAAGTGCTGCGCGAGCAGCGGAACGTCGTCGGACCGGTCGCGCAGCGCCGGCAAGTGCAGCCGTACCACGCTCAGGCGGTAGAACAGGTCCTGGCGGAACCGCCCGGCGCGCACCTCGTCCTCGAGGTTGCGGTTGGTCGCCGCGATGATGCGGACGTCGACCTTGGCCGCCTTCGCCGAGCCCACGCGCCGGACCTCGCGCTGCTCGAGCGCGCGCAGCAGCTTGGGCTGCAGATCGAGCGGCAGCTCGCCCAGCTCGTCGAGAAAAAGCGTGCCGCCGTCGGCCTGCTCGAACAGCCCCTGCCGCGTCATCACCGCGCCCGTGAAGCTGCCCTTCTCGTGGCCGAACAGCTCGCTCTCGATCAGGTTGGGTGGCACCGCGCCGCAGTCGAACACCACGAAGTCGTTGCGCGCGCGCGGCGACAGCGAATGGATCGCCTGCGCGACGACCTCCTTGCCGGTGCCGGTCTCGCCGTCGATGACCACCGTCGTCGCAGTCGGGGCGATCTTCTCGATGATCGCGTAGATCTCGCGCATCCGCGCGTTGCCGCCGATCAGCCCGGCGCAGTGGTCCGAGCGCGACGGAACGATCTCGACTTCCTCCTCGCGCGCGTTGAATCGCAGCTGGCTCTGGCCGACCGATACGATCGAGCCCGGCTTGAGGAATGCCTCGCGAATGCGGACCTTGTTGACGAAGCTGCCGTTGGTCGACCGGTTATCGACCAGGACATAGCCATTGTCCTCCTGCGCGATCCGGCAGTGATAGCGCGACACCGTATCGTCGCCGAGGACGACGTCGTTATCGTCCATCGATCCGATCCGGATCTCCTCCTTGTCGAATATCCACTCCAGCGACGGGTCATCGACCGACTGCAGAATGCACCGGCGCAGGTGCAGCGTCGGACCGCGGTCGAGATAACTGACTTTGGTCGGCGGAACGAAGTCCGGAAACTTCTTCATGATCTACGCCGTCACCTCATCATATCCCCAAACCACGCCGAGGTACCGGCTGGCTGCGGCTTCTGGCGGCCGACGCGAAGCGATCCCGAGGTCACTCCATTCGCTGCACCCGCCGGTGCGCTCGTCGCCTCGGCGCGCTCACGAACCGCACAGCTGGGCGCGCTCGTCGGCCGACAGCGGCGCCTGCGCGGCCACACGCCCGGTCGCATGCAGCGGGCCGGCGGCGACCGGTGCGGACACGGTTGGCGTGTAGAACGCCGGGACCAGGGGAGTTTGATCGGCGAGCGCAGGACCCACCGCGAGGAATGCGAGCAGCAAGACGGCCTTCATGCCGCCACAGGGAGCATCGCGTGTGCCACGCCACCCTGCGCGCCTCGGCGCATGCGCGCTCCTCCGCGCGGCACGTCCAATGCACCGAGATCCATCATGTCGCTTGCACGTGCGCGGCAGCGCCCACCGGACATGCCAGGCGCTGAACCTTTCCTACCGGTGCACCGCACGCTCGCGTCGCTGCGCGCCGCGGTCCCCGGCTGCCGCGGCTGCCCGCTCTACCGTGAGGCCACGCAAGCCGTGTTCGGCGAGGGTGGCGAGCGCGCACACGTGATGCTGATCGGCGAGCAGCCGGGCGACTCGGAGGACCTCGCAGGCAAACCCTTCGTCGGCCCCGCAGGCAAGGTGCTCGACGAGGCCCTCGACATCGCCGGTATCCCGCGCGCCGAGGCCTACGTCACCAACGTGGTCAAGCACTTCAAGTTCACCCGCCGCGGCAAGCGGCGCATCCACGACAAGCCGACGCGCTACGAGGTCGAGGCATGCCGCCCCTGGCTCGCCAGCGAGCTCGAGCTGGTCGCGCCCACCATCGTCGTGGTCCTCGGCGCCACGGCCGCCCAGTCCCTCCTCGGTTCCACGGTGCGCGTCACCAAGGAGCGCGGCATCGAGCGCGAGACCGCGCTCGCCAAGCACACCTTTGCCACTGTCCACCCTGCGTCGGTCCTGCGCGCCCCCGACGAAGAGCTGCGCCGCCTCGCCCGCGAGGAGTTCTTCGCGGACATGCGCGTCGTCGGCGAGTGCTACCGCCGCGTCCTCGGCGCTGCGAACACCCCCTGAACCGGGTCACCGAGCGTGGGGTTACCACGGGCGGTCATCGACGCTGCGCGCGTCGCCTGAGCCGGATCACCACCATCACCGCTGCGGCGAGCACGAACCCGGCCGCAGCCGCCGCACCCACGATCGCCAGCACGGGGAGCCGGCCGCGCCGCGCGGGCCCCGCGCAGACCCCGTCGGCCGTCACCGCGGCCTTGTCGCCGGCGGTGAAGTCCAGCTCGAACCCCTCGGTCTCGAGCGCGCCGCTCGGCCCGACCAGCTTGTAGTCGTTGTCCTCCCAGGATGCGCCGCCGATCCGCGTGCTGTGGATCGTCACGCCGGGGCTGTCCTCGACCTTGACCTCGGTCTCGCCCGGCCGCTCGATCGCATAGTGATCGCGCAGCAGCACCACGTGCTTGCCGCGCGGCGGCGTCAGGCACACCCATGCCACCAGGTCGACCGAGAATGCCCCGGCGGTCGTCTGCGGCGAGCCCATGCCGACGACGACCTGCGACCACACCACGCTCTGGGGCTTGCCATCGACGGTGATCTCCAGCGCGCGCGCGATGTCGCCCGCGAGCCGCGTGCCGAACGCCTGGCTCTCGCTGTCGTCGATCGCGCCGTCGTGGTTCGCATCGATCGTGCCGCGCATCCCGGCGCCGGGAATCTCGCCGTAGAACACCGTGTAGGCCAGGCGCACGCGGTCGCCGAGCGGCGTGAGCTTCAGATATCGGTTGTTGTCGCCGACGGCGGGCGCCACATGCGCGCGCGCTGGCACGACGGGCAGCGCGAGCGCAAGGGCCAGCCCACCGGTCAACGCGAGGGACAGCCGCATGGCGACATCGTGCCACGAGCGCGTTCGCCCAGAGGCGTTGACCGCTCAGATCCGCCGTGGTTAGGTGCGCCCGTGAGCCCGCCGCTGCTTCTGGCGTCTGCCTCGCCGCGTCGTCGGGAGATGCTCGAGCGCGTCGGCCTCGCGATCGAGGTTCACCCCGCCGACATCGACGAGACCCCGCTCGACGGCGAGCCACCGGACACCTACGTCGCTCGCATCGCGCGCGGCAAGGCGACCGCGATCGCGCGCCGCCGCGACCTCTGGGTCCTCGCGGCCGACACCACCGTCACCATCGACGGCTCCATCCTCGGCAAGGCCGAGAGCCCCGACGAAGCCACCGCGATGCTGCGCGCCCTCTCGGGCCGGACCCACCGCGTGCTCACGGCCTTCGTGCTCCTGGGCGAGCGCGACGGCAGCCCGCGCCTCCATGAGGTCCTCGTCTCGACCGACGTCGAGATGATCGAGCTTTCCGCCGCCACCATCGCCGACTACGTCGCCACCAACGAATGGCGCGGCAAGGCGGGCGCCTACGCCATCCAGGGCATCGCGGCCGCCTTTGTCCGCGAGGTCCGCGGCTCGGTCACCAACGTCGCGGGCCTACCGCTCGCCGAGGTCCTCCTCGCGTTGCGCGAGGTCGGGGCTCCCGAGCCGCGCCTCACCGCGGGCAGGCCGGCATGACGATCGCGGACCGCTGGCACGCCATCCACGCGCGTGTGGCCGCCGCCTGCGAGCGCGCGGGTCGCCCCGCCGCAGACGTCACGATCGTCGCCGTCTCCAAGACGCACCCGGCCGACGCTGTTCGCGAAGCCCTCGCCGCGGGCGCGACCGACTTCGGCGAAAACTACGCCCAGGAGCTCGCGACCAAGGCCGCCGAGCTCGCCGCATCCGCGCCGCGCTGGCACTTCATCGGCCGCCTCCAGCGCAACAAGGCCAAGCTCGTCGCCGGCCGTGTCGCGCTCGTCCATGCGGTCGATACCGTCGAGCTCGCCGAGGAGCTCGCCAGGCGCGCCGGCGGCGTCCTCCAGCCGATCCTCCTCGCCGTCAACCTCGGCGGCGAGACCACCAAGGGCGGCGTCACCGCCGACGAGGCAACCGCCCTCGCCCGCGCCCTCGCCGCCATCTCCGGTACTTCGCTCGACGGCCTCATGACCATGCCGCCGCCCTCGGACGACCCCGAAGCCAGCCGGCCGCACTTCACCGCGCTCCACGCCCTCCGCGATCGCCTGCGCGACGACCTCGGCCGCGCGCTCCCCATCCTCTCCATGGGCATGAGCCACGACTTCGAAGTCGCCATCGCCTGCGGCGCCACCCACGTCCGCATCGGCACCGCCATCTTCGGCCACCGCGCGTAGCGCATTCGCGTATCGCGATCCGGCGGGGGAGCGCACTCCCGGCCGTCGCAGGTCGTCGCAGGTGCGTCGTGCGCTGTGGCGGTTGAACGAGAGCGCGGCGTGGGGGAACGTGCAGCATGAAACTCCGCATCGCTTTCCTGCTGGCCACGATCGGGTGCGGCACAGGGCCAGGCGCAGCGCCGCCGGTCGTGAGTCCGCCCGCAGAGCGTGCGGAAGCCGCGCCCGGGCTCCGGCTGCCGCGCACGTTTGTGCCGACCGGGTACGCCGTGCGGCTCGCGGTGGTGCCGTCGGAGGCGCAGTTCGCCGGACACATCGAGATCGAGGGCGAGCTGGCGTCGCCGTCCCGCGTGATCTGGCTCGACGCGCAGGGCCTGACGTTCGGGGCGGCAGTCGCGGTGACCGCGGCCGGCCGGACGACGCTCGACGCGGTGCCGTCGCCGACCGGGGTGGTCGCACTGCGCGCGCCGAAGGCACTGCCCGCCGGGCACGTTGTGCTGGTCATCGACTACCGCGGTGCGGTGAATCCCACGTCGCAAGATGGCGTGTTCCGGGAGCAGTCCGGCGGAGCGTGGTACGCGTTCACCCAGTTCGAGGCGACGTATGCGCGCCGCGCGTTCCCGTGCTTCGATGAGCCCGACGTCAAGGTGCCGTGGCGTCTCACGCTCGACGTCCCCGCGGGGATGATCGCGCTGTCCAATGCGCCGGTGGAGT
>DATIPJ010000460.1:0-2992 GCA_035472155.1 Kofleriaceae bacterium | reverse complement strand
TCGTGCGCGACGAAGCGCTCGCGCACCGGCAGCGGATCGGTGTCGAGCTCCTTGATGATCGACTGCGTGAACCGCGGCCAGCTCTTCTCGCGCCATGACACCGGCGCGTACTGCGCGTCGGGGTCGCCGCGCACGTCGATGACGTTCCAGGCGTGGATGCCCTCGGGGCCGGTCACTGGCTCGCGCAGCTCGATCCGGTCGGCGATGGTACCGCCGGGATAGGTCGGGACGATGCGTCCGTCCTTGAGGCCGCGCACGCCGATGCGCTCGCCGTCGGGGATGCGCAGCCAGTTGGTGATGCGGTCGTTGCCGCTGGGCGTCGTCGGCAGGCGGATCGCCGGCACCATCTCGGCGAAGCCGCCGTCGATCCAGTGCGCGACGGGGTCGTCGATCTCGATGCGCTCGACCGCCGGCGGCTGCGAACAACCTGGGGCCGTGCAGGCAGCAATCGCGCACGCGGCGAACACGGATGCCGCGCGCGCGACCGTGGCGATCGCGGCTGCGGCGATTGCGGATGCGGGGGTCGGGGATGCGGGGCGCACCGCGGTTGCCGGCGGCGGCGGGGCGGTCACAGCGTGCGGTCCTTGAAGCGCCGGGCGATGTGGTCGGCGACGCGGAAGGAGTTGGCGAGGATGGTGAGGGTTGGAGGGACGCTGCCGCCGTTGGGCATGAAGGACCCGTCGGTGACGTAGAGGTTGTCGACCTCGTGGAGCTTGCAGTGGCGGTCGAGGACGCTGGTGGCGGGGTCGTCGCCGAAGCGGCAGGTGCCGCCCTGGAGGAAGCGGGTGACGCCGCTGGTGGACTCGGCGGCGGCCTCGTCGGCGGGAAGGGCGCGGAGGATTTCCATGCCGCGCTCGACGAGGAACCGCGTGGCCTTGAGGTCGAGCGGGTGGCGCGCCTCGGTCATGCGCGCGACCGGAGCGCCCCAGCGGTCCTTGACGTCGGGATCGAGGTCGACGTAGGTGCCCGGGGTCGGCAGGTACTCGCTGAAGGCCTCGAAGCGCAGGGTGCGCGCGCCGGCGGCGTTGCGGCGCAGGCTGTCCTTGAGGCGCTTGCCCCAGACCAGGCCGCCGCGGTCGCGCGAGAGGCGCTCGGCGGTGTTGATCGGGTTGGGGTGCTCCCAGTCGAAGAGGATCGTGCCGGCCTTGCGTACGCCATCGACGGGTTTGTCGAGGAAGTAGAAGTCCTGGAGCGCGCGCTGGACGAAGGGGAAGCCGCGCAGGGGCTCGCCGCGCGGATGGAAGAAGCGGCCGCGGCCCAGGCCCGTGCCGGAGAACACGAGGTGCTTGCCGACCTGGCGGCTGGTGTTGCCGAGGCCCGAGGGGAATCGCGACGAGGTCGAGGACAGGAGGAGGCGCGCGGACTCGACGGCGGTGCACGCGAGCACGACGCAGCGTGCGCGGATGCGGCGCTGGCCCCCGCGGGCACGGGGGCCGATGGGGCCGCGACCGAGGTTGCGGGGGTCGTGGCGGAGGTCTCGATAGAGGACGCCGGAGACGTTGCCGTCGGGGCCGAGCTGGATTTCGGTGGCCATGCTCTCGGTGCGGATCTCGCAGCGGCCGGTGGCGACTGCGGCGGGGAGGAGCGAGACCGAGGTCGAGCTCTTGGCGCCGTACTCGCAGGCGTAGCCGGCGCAGAGCGCGCAGTAGTTGCACGGCGGGCGGTCCTTGAAGGGCCGCGAGAGGATCGCGCGCGGGGTCGGGAATGGATGGATGCCGAGGGTGCGGCAGGCGTCGTCGATGCGCGTGGCGATCGGGTCCTCGGCGAGCGGCGGGAAGGGGTAGTCGGCGCTGCGCGGCTCCTCGAACGGGTGGCAGCGCCAGCGGCCCGAGATGCCGATCTCGCGCTCGACGCGCGCGTAGTACGGCTCGAGCTCGTCGTAGGTGATCGGCCAGTCGGCGAGGTCGGCGCCGTCGACGGGGCCGAGGGCCGTGCGCAGGCGGAGGTCGACCGGGTGCATGCGGAAGAAGTAGCCGTTGAAGTGCACGGTGGCGCCGCCGACGACGTTGGCGGTCCAGCCCTCGCTGGTGCGCTGGGCCGGGCCGGCGCCCTGGCGCAGGGTGTGGGGTTCGTCCTCGGGGTAGGGCACCCAGAGGTTGCGGCGGCAGATCCGGATCTCGTCGTGGACCTTGTCGTCGGGCCCGACGTGGCTGCCTTTCTCGAGGACGACGACGCGCGCGCCCGCGCTGGCGAGGGCGTAGGCCACGGGCGCGCCTCCGGCGCCGCTGCCCACGACGACGACGTCCGCGGTGTCATCGGCGTCAGACATGGTGGCCGCCGTGGCGCGGCTCGCACGGGGCGAAGCCGATGAGGTGCCAGCCGCGCGCATCGCGGTTGCCGCCGTGGGATGGATCGCCGAACGCGCCCTCGAGGGTGAGGGTCATGACCATGCGCACCATCTCGGCCTGCTCGGGCGAGCCGTCCTGCCAGTCGTCGAGGATGTTGTTCTGCGTCGCGGCGGTGGCCAGCGCGTAGGGCTTGCGCGCGCGCCGCTGGGCCTCGCGGTCGAGAGCGGCCAGGCCCGCGCGAAAGCGGCCGCTCCACCGCGCCTGATCGCCCGCGAGGGCCCGATCGATGAACGCGGGCACGCCGAGGTCGATCGCACCCGGGTCCTCGTCGCGCGGCAGGATGCGCTCGCAGGCGGCGGCCGCGGTCGCGTACTCGTCGGCGGTGAGGACGAGGAGCGCCGGGGCATCGCCGCCGCGGCGGCACGCCAGGCCAATCGCCACGGTGCCGTAGGCGCTCGCGCACAGGAAGCTGCGCCGGGTCAGGCGCATCACCGTGGTCACTCGTAGCACCCGCTGCCGCAGCCGCAGCCACCGCCGCAACCCCAGCCACAGCCACCGCCACAGCCGCCGCAGCCACCGCCGCAGCCGCCACCGCCGCCGCACTCGCTGCCATCGCCGCCGCACACGCCGCACGCGTCGTACGAGGCGCCGCCGTTGCAGACGCCGTTGCAGTCGTACCACTGGCAAGCGCACGAGCTGCCAGA
>DATIPJ010000459.1:0-9159 GCA_035472155.1 Kofleriaceae bacterium | reverse complement strand
TCGTGCGCGACGAAGCGCTCGCGCACCGGCAGCGGATCGGTGTCGAGCTCCTTGATGATCGACTGCGTGAACCGCGGCCAGCTCTTCTCGCGCCATGACACCGGCGCGTACTGCGCGTCGGGGTCGCCGCGCACGTCGATGGCATCGACCAGCCACTGGCCGCGCTCCCAGTACAGCGTCGGGCATTGCCAGACCTGCTTGGCCGCGAGCTCGCGCGTCAGCGCCGCTTCCTTGGTGGCGTCGAACGTCTCGAGGAACTTCGCCGGGCTCTTGCCGCCGGCGAGCAGCGCCTCCTCGGCGGTCGAGCTCCCCTCGAAGATCCCGATCAGGTGCTCGAAGCTCTTCTGCCCGGCGCGCACCGCCTCGCCGCCGCGGATGGCATCCGGCACATGCCCGACGAACACGATGCCGCGCTGCTTGCACGCCTCGGCGATCGCGAAGTACGCGTCGCGCGGCACGTACGACTGCAGCTTGATGAAGTCCACCCCGCGCCCCGCGAGCATTTCGACCGCGCGGCGGCCATCCTCGGGCGTCGCGATCGCGATCGAAGCCGGGAACTGCGTCTTGGGCCCGTCCAGCATCGGGCCGGCGACCACCAGCCGCGGCCCGAGCTTCTTGCCCTCGGCGATCGCCGCGCGTGCCGCCAGGATCGGCTCGAGGTCGCTGCCCATGTCGCGCACCCCGGTCACGCCGCTGGCGAGCAGCAGCGGCAATGTCACCTCGTCTCCGCCCGGCACCCACGTGCCGAAGTACGTGTGCACGTGCATGTCCCACAGCCCCGGGATGACGATCTTGCCCGTGGCGTCGATCGTCCGCGCGGCCGCCGGCGCCGCCGCCGCCGCCGTCACGCCGATGATCCGGTCGCCGCGGATCGCGATCGCGCGGTCGGACGCCACCGTGCCGTCGCGCGGATCGATGACATCGACGTGCGCGATCACGAGCGTCGGAGCGCCCTCACGTCCGGCCGGTGCCGACGGCGCCTGCGGCGCACCGCAGGCCGCTGCGCCCACGAGCGACACGAGCCAGACGCGCGCGCTTCGTCGCAGGAGTTCTCCCGTCGGTGCGATCATGAGCCCTTGTATCACGCGCCGCGCTCGGGCCCGCGAGCCGCGATGCTAAGCTCGAGGCTCATGTCCGTCGGCGGTGAAGACGACACCATCGTGAACCAGCGCGCCACGGTGTCCGGTGCCGCGCTCCCCGATGGCGTCGAGCTCGTCGCCGGTCGCTACCGCATCCTGCGCTGGCTCGGCGCCGGCGGCATGGGCCGGGTCTACGAGGCGTTCGACACCGAGCTCGGCGAGCGCGCCGCGCTCAAGGTCCTGCGCGGCGGGCTCACCGACGAGGCGATCGAGCGCTTTCGCCGCGAGGTCAAGCTGACCCGCCGCATCCGCCACCACAACGTCGCGCGCATGTACGACATCGGCGAGCACGACCGCGACAAGTTCCTCACCATGGAGCTCGTCGACGGCGCGTCGCTCGCCCACGAGCTGGGCGCCGCGATGCCATGGCCGCGCCTGCGCACCGTCGCTGTCCAGCTGTGCGCCGGCCTCGCCGCCGCGCACGCCGCCGGCGTCATTCACCGCGACCTCAAGCCCGACAACGTCATGATCGAGCGCGGCACCGACTTCGGCCTGATCGACATCACCTGGCTCGACGGCTGCCCGCTGTTCTCGCCGCTCGCCCCCGACCTGCGCTGGCGCGTCATCCGCGACGAGGTCGCCGAGCGCGCCGCGCGCGTCCTCGGCGCATTCCGCTCCGCGGCCGGCCGCTGATCTCCCGGACCCCGGGCGGCCGCTGATCGCTACTCGACCTCGCTGTCGTCGACCAGGAGGTGCGGCGCGCGCGGCGCCGCCGCATCCGCGACCTCGGCCGCGTCCTCGCGCACGAACGACACGAACGCCATCGACGGCCGCCGGCTGTGCTCCGTCGTCACGAACCGGATGCCGTCGAGCTGCCAGCCCTGTGCGACCCACTCGTTGACCGCGCGCTCCAGGCTCTCGTCGGTCACCACCGACAGCTCGACGAACTTGTAGCGCAGCGCCACGGTCAGCGGCGCTGCTGCAGGAGCTTGGCGGCGTACGGCGCGTGGTACGTGATGATGATATCGGCCCCGGCGCGCCGCATCCCGAGCAGCGTCTCCATCACCACCCGCTCCTTGTCGATCCAGCCGTTCGCCGCTGCCGCCTCGATCATCGCGTACTCGCCGCTCACGTTGTACGCGGCGATCGGCATGTTGATCTCGTCGGCCACGGCGCGCACCACGTCGAGGTACGCCAGCGCCGGCTTCACCATCACGATGTCCGCGCCCTCGGCGACGTCCATCGACACCTCGCGCACCGCCTCCGCCACGTTCGCCGGATCCATCTGGTAGCCGCGGCGGTCGCCGTGCTGCGGCGCCGAGTCCACCGCCTCGCGGAACGGCCCGTAGTACCCCGACGCGTACTTCGCCGAGTACGCCATGATCGCCACCTGGTCGAAGCCATCCTCGTCGAGGCTCTCGCGGCACGCGCCGACAAACCCGTCGAGCATGCCGCTCGGCGCGACCACATCGCCGCCCGCGCGCGCGTACGACACCACCATGCGCGCCAGGTTCTCCAGCGAGGCGTCGTTATCCAGCTCGCTGTCACGCAGCACCCCGCAGTGCCCGTGGTCGGTGTACTCGCAGAAGCACGCGTCCACCATCACCACCATGTCCGGACAGCGCTTCTTGATCGAGCGGATCGCGTTCTGCACGATGCCGCTGTCCTTCCACGCCTCGCTGCCCACCGCGTCTTTCTTCTCGGGGATCCCGAACAAGATCACCGACGGGACGCCGAGGTCATGCACGCGCGCCGCCATGTCGGTGGCCTTGTCCACCGACAGGTTGTACTGCCCGGGCATCGAGGAGATCGGCTTCTCCACCCCCGACCCCGGCACGCAAAACAGCGGGTACACGAAGTCATCGACGGACAGCCGGGTCTCGCGGACCAGCCGGCGCAGGCCTTCGGTGCGCCGCATCCGGCGCGGGCGGTATTCGGGGTAGTTCATGATTCCAGGGGATACACCGCCGACACCGCCTTGGCCAAGCCTTCTGGCGTGGGCGCCCCGGCGACCGCGACCGCCGTCGCACCCGCCGCGCGAAGCGCCGCCGCCGTCGTCTCGCCGATCGCCGCAAACCTCGCTGTGATCGCGCGGACTCCCACGAGCGCGTCGAGCGCCGCCACCTGCGAGGGTGCGAACACCGCACACACCGCCGCCGCGCCGCGCCGCAGCAACTCCAACCCCTCCGCGAGCGCCGGATCATCGGCCGCCGCGGCCACTGTGCGGTACGCCGCAATCGCCTCCACCTCCGCCCCGGCCTCGCGCAAGATCGCGATCGCCTCCTCGCGCCCCTCCTCGGCGCGCGGCACCAGCACGCGCTTCCCCGCCACCGCACGCGCCTCCACCAGCGCGCGCGCCAGCGTCGCTCCATCGCGCACGCCCACCGGCACCACCGCAGGGATTCCCGCCTCCGCCAGCGCACGCGCCGTCGCCGGCCCCACCGCCCACACCTCCGCCAGCGCCGCGGATGCACCCACGACTCCGCCCGCATCGGTGCCCGCACGCGCACCCGCCACGCTGCTCGCACCCCCACCGCCGAATGCGCCCGCACCCGCACCGCCTCGCGCGCTCGCCAGCGCGCTCGCCGCCCGCATGCTCGCCACCACGATCGCCACCTGCCCGCCGCGCTCGAGCGCGCGCACCAGCTCGCCCGGATCGCGCGGCGGCGCCGTGCACGTCACCGGCATCGCCACTCCCTCGAGCCCCATCGGCGCGAGCACCGCCGCATACACCGCCGCCGCCTCCACTTCGCGCGTGATCACCGCATACGCCATCTGCCAACTCTACTCGACGCTCTTCTCGTTGCGCCCGCCATCGCCCTCACTCCTGCCAGCACCTCGTCGATCGCGCGGTGCAGTCCCTCGCCGTCGCCTGGAGCGCTCGTGCCGCCGTCGCCGTCGCCCTCGCTCGTACCGCAGCGAGTCCTGCGTCGCGCCGGACTACCACCTCGTCGCCGGCCGATGCATGCCTGGCGTTCCTCGCCCGTCGCCGACATCGTGTTAGCGTCCGGCGGTGCGCTGTCTCCTCCTGATCGCCCTTTTCGCGAGTTGCTCGTCGGGCGCCAAGCGCGACGACGGCCCCGCCGTTTCCCCGCGCCCGCACGACGCCATCCCCGCGTCGTCCCCCGCCGCCGCCCCTGCCCCCACCAAAATGCCCAAGGTCTACCTGTCGACCCCGCAAGGCGAGCTCGTCGTCGCCGTCGAGATCGTCTCCACCGAGGCTGCGATCGAGCGCGGCCTCATGTACCGCCAGCACCTCCCCCCCGACGACGGCATGCTCTTCCTCATGCGCGAGGATCGCATCTGGTCCTTCTGGATGCGCAACACGCTGATCCCACTCGACATCATCTTCATCACCAAGGACATGACCATCGCCGGCATCGCCGAGAATGCCGAGCCGCGCACCGAGACCCTGCGCGAGGTCGACAAGCCCTCGCTCTACGTCCTCGAGGTCAACGGCGGATACTGCGCCGCCCACAAGGTCGCCGCCGGCGCCAAGGTCCGATTCGAAGCCGTCCCGCCGCGCTGACGCGAACATGTCACCCACGCGATAGCTTGGGCCACACCGTCGAGACATGCCGCACATCACGGCGCCTCGCTCCGAAACCCCCTTATTGTACTCACTTGCTGTTCTGCGCTAGAACCGCTCCACAAACTTAGCCCAGGAGTTGGTTTATGTTGCCGATTCGCTCGCTCCCGATATTCGCTCTGGTCGTCCCGCTCATGCTCGCCGCCTGCGGCGGTGGCGGCGACGACGACGACGGCACTGTCACGCCAGAGGGCACGCACCACCAGTACGTGGTCAGCAAGGCGACCGTGTTCCCGGCAGGGAGTACCTCGCCCGCGTCACCGGGTTTTGGCCTCGATGTCGGCGGCAAGACTTCTTCGATGCTCGACGGCCGCATCGACAACAATCTCGGCAAAGCGCTCCAGATCCTGGCGGGCGTCGACGATGCCCTGAACGGGCAAGCGACGCTCGACGCTGCGGTGAGCCTGGGAACCGTGATCTTGCTCGTCGACTTCCAGAGCAAGGACTTCGTGAATAGCAATGCTGGTTTTGCTATCAAGTTTGGAGCAAATCCCAATCCGCCCGCGTGCACCGACGCCAATGACATGACCTGCGGCCACCACCTGATGGGCGGCGCATCGTTTCAGCTAGCAACGAACTCGCCCACCCAGGCGGTCACCGGGAAGCTTGCCGCCGGCACCTTCGACGGTGGCCCAGGCAACCTGTCGCTCCAGATCACCATCGGGAGCACCACGCCGATCCTGTTGCCCCTCGTTCAGGCACGCGTCAAGGTGACCAGCGCGTCGGACACAAGCCTCAAGGCGCTGATCGGCGGCATGATCACCGAAGCAGACCTGAAGACCAATGTCGGTGGTGCGCTGGAGACCGCAGTGACTGCCCTCGTTGGAGGAGCATGCACGCAGACGAACCCGCCCAACCCGCCGACCTGTGGCTGCACTGGCCTGGCGGCAACGGTGATGGGGCTCCTCGACGGCGATACCGGTGCCGCTCGCGACTGCAAGATCAGCGCTGACGAGATCCTCGCAAACCCAGCCACGGCAAGCGACACGAAGCCGGACGTCTGCAGCATGGACAGCTGTGCTGCACCGGATGCGATCTCGATCGGCATCAACATCGAGGCCGTCGCAGCCACGTTCCCGTAACGGCAGTCGTGTTGCCGCAGGCCAGGAGTCTGGCCTCAGGCGGTTGCTGTGGCGGCGGTGACGTGGCCTTCGATCATCGCCTTGATCTCGGCCAGGCGCGCGGCCGTGGTCGCCTCGCAGCGCATGACCAGGGCGGGCTGGGTGTTGGAGGCGCGGACGAGGCCCCAGCCGTCGGCGAAGCGGGCGCGCACGCCATCGACGTCGACGACGCCGGTCACGGCGGGGTCGGCGCGCAGGCGCGCAGTGACAGCGGCGACGACGGCGAACTTCTTGGCGTCGGGGCAGTCGATGCGCAGCTCGGGGGTGTTGATCATCGCAGGCAGCTGGGCGGCGAGCTCGCCGAGGGTGGCGGTGCCGCGCGAGAGCATCTCGAGCAGGCGCGCGCCGGCGTAGATCGCGTCGTCGAAGCCCAGCCAGCGGTGCGCGAAGAACATGTGGCCCGACATCTCGCCCGCGAGGGCGGCGCCGGTCTCCTTCATGCGCGCCTTGATGAGCGAGTGGCCGACCTTCCACATCTCGACACTGCCGCCCGCGGCGGCGAGCTCGTCGTACATCGCCTGCGAGCACTTCACCTCGCCGACGAAGCGCGCCCCCGGCACCTCGAGCAGGACGGCCTTGCCGAGCAGGATCATCAGCTGATCGCCCCACAGGATACGGCCGGTGGCGTCGACTGCGCCCAGCCGATCGGCGTCGCCGTCGAGCGCGATGCCCAGCTCGGCCCGCTCGCGCGCCACGGTGGCGATCAGGTCCGCCAGATTCTCGGGCTGCGTCGGATCCGGATGATGGTTGGGAAACGTGCCATCGAGCTCGCAGTACAGCGGCACCACATCGAAGCCGAGCCGGCGGTAGAACGCCACCGCGGTCGGCCCGCCGGCGCCGTTGCCGGCATCGACCACCACGCGAAACCGCCGCGCGCCGAGCGAGATCATCGTGGCGGCGTGGTCGAGGTACGGCCCGATCGCGTCGCGCGAATGGATCGACTTGACCGGCGGCAGCGCCGGCTCGCTGAGCCGGCGAGCGACATCGTCGCGCAGCGCAGCGATCGCCGGCCCGTGCAGCGTCTCGCTGCCGACCATGATCTTGAACCCGTTGTCCTCGGGTGGATTGTGGCTACCCGTGATCATCACCGCCGCGGCGGGCGCGAGGTGGTGCGCGGCGAAGTACAGCACCGGCGTCGGCACCACCCCGATGTCGATGACGTCGGCGTGCGCGCGCAGCCCATCGGTCAGCGCGCCAAACAGCCGCGGCGAATGAACGCGCGGATCACGCCCGACGACGACCGCCCCGGCGGCCCGAGCACCGATCGCCGCACCCAGGGCGCGCACCATGGCATCGTCGAGGTCGCGCTCGGCGACGCCGCGGATGTCGTATTCACGAAAGACAGCTGGATTCACCGCTCATAGGTACCGCGCGAGCCCGCGCGCGGAAAGCGCATCGATGATCTTGCGCACGTCCTGGGCGTCCTTGCGCGGCACGACCACGATCGCATTGCCGCTCTTCACGACCACCAGGTCCGAGACCCCGACCACCGCGATCAGCGTGTCATCGTCGCTGATCGCGATGTCATCGCGTCCGTCGACGATCATCGCCCGCCCGACCACCGTGTTGCCGTGGTCATCCGCACCGTGCAGCGCGGGCAGCGCCGCCCACGACCCCACGTCGTCCCAGCCCACAGCCGCCGGCACCGTCACGATCCCCGCCGCGCGCTCCATCACCGCATGGTCGATCGAGATCGAGGCCAGCCCCGGATACACCTCCTCGGCGCGCGCCCGCCCAGCCGCGATCTCGCGCACCGCGCGCGCCGTCTCCGGCAGATGCTGGTCCAGCTCCGCCAGCAATCGCCGCGCCGACACGCAAAACATCCCCGCGTTCCACAGATACCGGCCGCTCGCCAGATACCCCTCTGCCGTCGCGCGGTCCGGCTTCTCCACGAACCGGCGCACAGCCGTCACGATCCCCGGCGTCGCATCGTCGACCTCCAGGTACCCGAACCCGGTCTCGGCGCGCGTGGGCGTGATCCCGATCGTCCCGATCCCATCGTCGCCCTCCACCGCCGCCAGCGCCGTCTCCAGCACGCGCACGAGCCCCGCCTCGTCGGCAATGTGCTGGTCCGCCGGCAACACCGCCATCACCGCATCGCGATCCCGCTCCGCCAGCAACGCCGCCGCCAGCCCCAACGCCGCCGCCGTATTCCGCCCGACCGGCTCCGCAATCAGCTCCACCGCCGGCACCACAAGCTTCGTCGCGGGCACCTGAGACTCCGCCGTCACCACCACCACCCGCTCTCCCG
Organism: Kofleriaceae bacterium; assembly: GCA_035472155.1. Taxonomy (GTDB): domain Bacteria; phylum Myxococcota_A; class Polyangia; order Haliangiales; family Haliangiaceae; genus JABFXX01. Next base: position 1,119 of record DATIPJ010000459.1, on the reverse strand, counting down.
CCACAGCGCGCCCGCGCCGGATCGCCCCCTCGAGCAACGTCTCGCCTCCGGGCCCGAGCGCCAGCAACTGCTTGGGCCGCGCGCGCCGGCTCGCGGGCCACAGCCTCGTTCCACTTCCTCCGGCGAGGATCACTGCATATCGCACGCGCGCATCCTGACACACACCGCCCCTCCGGTCAGGGCGAACTGCGGTATCAGCGTGCGATCACGATTCGATGCTCACGCCGAGCCTGCCCGTGTTGCGTACTACAACGCCTCGAATACATCACTGACGCGATCGACTACGACAGCCCGACACCATATCGCTGACGATGGGGGCTACTCGCTCGCGAGCTGGCGGGCGAACTGGGAGGCTTGCTCGCAGTCGCTGCCGACGAGGTCGTAGCGGAGGCGTTTGAGCTTGTCGTAGATGAGGAAGTGGGGGAGCGCGCTGATCTGGTAGGTGCGGGCTACCGGGGTGAAGCCGTCGCCGACGTCGATCTTGCGGACGAGGATGCGCGGGTCCTTGGCGACGCCGACGGCGAGCATGCCGCCGTAGATGACGCAGGCCTCGCAGGTCTCGCTCCAGAAGTCGACGACGCTGACGTAGCCGGCGGGGAGAACCGCGGGGATGGCGACCGGCTCGCCCGGGGCGTTGAGCTGGACGGTCTTCTCGGGCGGCGGCGGCGTCGTCGTCGGCGGCGCGGCGGGGGTGGGCGTGTGGCAGGCGCACAGGGCGAGCGAGACAACGATCGCGCGTGCGGCGAGCGCGCGGGGACCGTCGGGACGACGGGCGATGCCAGCGGGGCGATGGGCGGCGGTCACGGGCCGCGAGCATGCCACAGGGACGGAGCGAAGCTCACCGGCTACGGGCAACGCGGGCCAGGATGGGAGCGCGCCGATGGGCGCGGAGCCCCGCTGGCTCGAGAGCGTGCACACGCGGCGCACCGGCGAGCGGAGAGGGTGACAGCAGCGGCGGCGGCTGCTGCGGCGGGCGGCTGCTGCGGCGGCGTCAGGAGGCGTCGGCGAGCTGGCGCTGAAGGCGGGCGACGTCGACGCGGGCGAGGCCGGCGTGGAAGAGCTGCTCGAGCTGGAGGCGTTCGCCGGAGACCAGCTCGCTGGCGCCGAGGCGGACGGTGC
>DATIPJ010000458.1:0-2706 GCA_035472155.1 Kofleriaceae bacterium | reverse complement strand
TCGAAGCCCGCGGCGATCCGCTCGCAGACCCCGCTCGCGCGCTCGTCGCTGATCACGGCACGCACGCCGGCGCTGCGAAAGCAGAACTCGAGCTCGGCCTGCTTGAAGGCCGGAGAGACCGGCACGACGACGGCGCCGAGCGCCGCGATCGCGTGAAAGCTCGCGACGAACCAGGGGTCGTCGCCCAACACCAGGCCGACCGCGTCGCCGGGCCCCACACCCCGCCGCGAGAGCCCACTGGCGAGTCGCTCGATGCGCTGCACCAGCTCGGCGAAGGCGATCCGCTCGTCGCGGTAGACGAGCGCCGTGTGGTCGGGCCGCGCGTTGGCCTGCTCGTAGAGGAGGTCCATCAGCATCGTCGGTTAGGACCCCTTCCTGTCGACGAACGCGACGATTCTGTCGATCGAGCTGAAGTTCGCTGGATCGAGATCGTCGTCGCCGACCTTGATGCCGTATTTCTCCTCCAGGAACGCGATCAGCTCGACGATCGCCAGCGAATCGACGACCTCGAGCAGGTCGTCGTCGCGGGCCACCGAGTCGATGCCGCGCCCAGGCAGGATCTCGGTGACCAGGAAGCTCTCGATTTCGACTGCGACACTCACGATGGGTACCTACCCTCCATTCGTCAAAGCGACTCGCGAGTCGTCCGCTGGATATGCGCGAGCCGCCTCAGCCGCACACTCCACATCGGCGTGTATCCCCGCGTACTGTAGACCCAACGCGCGGGACGGTTGCCACCGGCGACGTACCCCCAAAGGCGAACGTAGCCGCGATCGCGCAGCGAGCGCTCGACCTTGAACAGGAAATCCGTCGCCGCGCCGCCCCCGCGATGCTCCTCGAGCAGGAAGAAGTGCGATCCGTAGACGTCGCCCTCGGCCAACTCGATGCCCAGCCCGAGCTTGTGCGTATCGGTGTATTGCGCTGGCACCTCGCGGTCGACCCACCAGTAGTAGCCGACCAGCTCCTCGCCGCGATAGGCCAGAAAGCCGTGAAATCCCTGCTCGACGTAGCCCTCCAGCAGCCTTTGGACCTCAGGGCGCCCACGCCTGCGGTTCAGCTCGGCCAGATCGCCCAGCCGCTCGGGCACCAGATCCTCGACGCGCAGCCCGCCGTCGCTTCGCGGCTCGGCGATCGAATCGAGGCGCTTGATGAGCACGATCATCTGCACCTCCATGTACACGAGGCCGCGCAGCAGGCGTCCCAGCGCCAACGCCGTCCGGCGTGCGCCATTCGTCTTGACATAGCGGCGCAGCCGCCGAAGCCTCGCGAGCACCGAGGGAGAATGCCACAGCGCAGGGCCGATTCCGGTGCAGGTGGCCGGGCCAGCGGTCGAGACGCCCCGGTCGACGGCCGAGACGATGCAATCGAGTAGTTAGAACAGCCGCGATCGCCCCGCGCTGGACGGCGAGTCGGCGGTTGCGTAGGCTTCGGCCCTGTGAAGCCCCGAGACCTCGGCTCCGCAGCCACGGAGATCGGGCGAGGCTCGATCGCGCACGAGGCCATTCGTTGAGCGCCACGAGCCCTCTGCGGATGGTTGTGTTCGTCGACCCGAACATGGCCAACAGCATGGAGCTGCTGGCCGGGCACCTGCAGGGCGCCGCCGAACGCGACGACGTCGAGGTCGTGGCGATCGTCGACACGGCGCCCGAGCCGCCGCCGCGGCTGGAGCTGGCGCGGTCGCTCGCGGTACGCGCGGTGCACTTCACGTGCAACCCGATCGACGGCGCGGGCAAGACGCTGCGCCCGCTGTTCTCGACATGCGCCGCGCTGGCCCGTCGCTGGCGCGTGCCGCTGCTGGCGCCGCGCGAGCGCGGCATCAACGATCCCGAGTTCGTCGAGACGGTCAGACGGCTGCGACCGGATGTGGGAATCTCGCTGATGGTCGCGCAGATCTTTCGCGCGCCGCTGCTGGATGCGTGTGCGGTGCCGCTCAACTACCACCCCGGGCTGCTGCCGCACTACCGCGGCATCGCGGCGACCGGCTGGAGCATCTACAAAAGCGAGCGCGAGTCCGGTTTCACCTTCCACCGGATGGTCGAGCAGGTCGACCGTGGGCCGATCCTGCTGCAGGGAACGGTGCCGCTCGGACCGCGGAGCATCGCCGCGCAGACAGAACGCGCGAAGACGAAGGCGGCGCGTGCGCGGCTTGCGGAGTGGTTCGACATCCTCGCGGCGCGCGAGTTCGCCGGCGTCGAGCAGACCGACGGATCGACGTTCACGCGCGTAGACGAGCGGGCGATCCGCACCGTCGAGCACCCGGAACAGCTGAGTCTGGACGAGCTCGACCTGCGCCTGCGTGCGTTCGAGTACATCTACTTGACGCTGGCAGGCCAAGACTGGGCGGCCACCGCACTGCGCCGGCTTGGCCGCTCACGGCGCGATCGTCGATTGGCGTTCACGACAGCAGACGGAGTGGCAGTGCGCGTGAGCCGGCTCCGACACGTCCCGCCGATGATGTACCGAGCGCTCAAACCGCTCTATGGATCGCCTCACAGCCCGCCACGGCGGTGAGCTAGCATCCGGCCCCGCACGACGACGCAAGGAGGCTCCAGCTGCGAACCCAGGTAGCGATCATCGGCGCCGGCCCCGCCGGTTTGACGCTTGCGCTGCTGCTCGAGCGCCACGGCATCGAGGCGGTCGTGCTCGAGGCGCGCGACCGAAAATACGTGCAGGCGCGGGTCCGCGCCGGGCTGCTCGAGCAGAACA
>DATIPJ010000457.1:0-5999 GCA_035472155.1 Kofleriaceae bacterium | reverse complement strand
GCCGGCGGCCGTTCACCGGCACGCCCGAGGCGATCCGCATGGCCGTCCTCGCCGGCGGACCGCTCGAGCATCCGCGCGACCTGCCGGTGTGGCTGCGCAAGATCCTCGACCGCGGGCTGCAGACCGACCCCGCGCGCCGGTTCCCGTCGATGGCCGAGCTGGTCGCCGCCCTCGAGGCCGATCCGGCGGTCGCGCGGCGCCGGCGCACGATCGCCATCGCGCTGGCCGCGGTCGCCATCGCCGCAATCGTTGGATATCCCTGGTTCGCCGCGCGGCGCGCCGAGCGGCAGCTCCTTGCATGTCGCGAGGCGCCCGACGAGCTCGCCGGGACCTGGGACCCGCAGCGCAAGGCCGCGATCGCCGCTGCGTTCGGCGTTGCCAGCCGTCCGGCGCGTGCGCGGACGTGGGCCACCCTCGAGCAGCTCGTCGATCGCCGCGTCGCGGGCCTGCGCGCAGGGCGCGAGCAGAGCTGCCTGGCCTCGGCGCGCGGCGAGCAGTCGCCCGAGCTCGCCACCAAACGCACCGCGTGCCTCGACGAGCGCCACGACGAGCTGGTCGCGCTCGCCGACCTGATGGCCAAGGGCGACGGCGATCCGGCCCAGATGATCGCTGCCACGTACCTGGTCCAGGCGGTCGACAACTGTAACGACACCGACCGCCTCGCCGCGGAGCCGGCGCCACCCAGCGACCCGATCAGCGGCATGTCGCTGCGCGGGATCCGCGCGACGATCGGCCGGGCGCGCGTGATGGGGGCAGCGGGTCAGCGCGCGCTCGCGCTGGAGCAGGCCGATGGGGCCAACGCGCTCGCCCGGGCCGCGGGCAACCCCGCGCTCGCCGCCGAGGCGATCACCGAAGTCGCTGCACAGATGATCGGGCCCGAGCGGCGATGGACGACCGCGTGGCAGGCGATGCGCGAGAGCGCCGCCGTCGGAACAGCACAGGTCCACGCGCGCGCGATCGCCAACATCGCGACGAACTTCGCGGCCGGCGGCGAGTTCAAGGATGCCGAGCGCTGGAGCGGGCTCGCGGTGGGCCTGTCCGAGCGCGCCAGCGATCCCCACGATCTGGCGCTGGCGCTCACCATCCAGGGCCACGTCGCGTGGGCGCTTGGCAAGCCCGCGGAGGCGACCGCCGCGCTGGAGCGCTGCGCGAAGATCGCGGCCGAGCCCGATGTCGTGAGCGTCTACGTCGAGCTGAAGTGTCGGCTGCTTGCCACCCAGGTCCAGACCCAGCTCGGCCAGCGCGACAAGGCGATCGCCGAGGCGACGTATGTCATCGAGCGCACCACCGAGCGCGCGGCAGAGATCCCGGTGCGCGACAACTACGACCTCCTGACCGAGGTCGCCGTGGTGCTGTTGAACACGCATCTCGAGGAGCGTGCCCTCGAGGTCCTCAAGCGCGCGAGCGAGATCTTCGAGGAGGCGGTCTCGCACCGCGATCCTGCCGTGATGGTCGACACCTACGCGCGGCCGCAGTTTGCGCTGGAGCGCGGCGTCGCGTTGCTCCAGCTCGGCCGCTCCGAGGCCGCCGCCGACGAGCTGGCCGCGGCAGAGCCCGCGTTCGAGGGCTTCGAGCTGTTGCGCGTACAGGCCAAGCTCTACGGCGCAGAGGCCGAACGGCGCCGCGATCGAGCGGCCCGATCGCGCACGCTGCTTCACGAGATCGAGGCCGCGCCCGAGCTCACGCCGCGCGACCACATGATGCGGTTCACGATCCTCGCAAACCTCGAGCTCGACGCCGGCGACTGCAAGGCCGCCGAAGCCGCGCTCGCCAGCGCCGCGAAGCACGCGACGCCCGACGACGCTCCTGACGAGCTCGGCGAACGCCTGTCCGCCCAGGCCCGGCTCGCCCTCGCGCGCGCAACGCCCGACGCGCAGCAGCAGCTCGCCGCCGCACGCGCCTCGTTCGACCGCGCCCACAACACGATGCGGATCGCCGAGCTCGACGCCCTGCGCCCCGGCCGCTGTCGCTAGAGCTCGGTCGCGCAATCACGCAAACCTCGTCGCGCAATCGCGCATCGCGCATTGCGCGATCCGATAGCGATCGTTCACAGAGCGGCGCGTTCTCGTCGAGCCACGCGTCGTTACGCCGGTTCCGCGCATGGCATCGCCGCTGCATTTGTGCGCTGCGCCAGGAGGCTCACGTGAAGCGATCCGTTGCCACCATCTCGATGTTCGCGCTGTGCATTGCCACCAGCTGTGTCGTCCGACCCCCGACGCTCACCGCGAGGACGCCGTCGTTTGCAGCGGCGGCATCGGCGGAGGCTGGCCCCGGGCCCGGGCCGGCGCCGGGGCCGGAGCCGGCCGGCGAGGCGCCGCTCGACAACAACCAGCCCATCGACGCCGGCTGCACCTTCAGCGCGCAGCAGATCAAGGCCGAGCCCGGCTCGCTGCACCAGGTGTCGTGCCCCGCCGGATGCGACAAGGACGACTACCTGTGGGGCACCGATACCTATAGCTCCGAGTCACATATCTGCGCCTCCGCGATCCACGCCGGCGTGATCCCGCAGCGCGGCGGTGTGTTCACGCTGCAGCTCGGAGGCGCCAAGCCCGCCTTTCGCGGCAGCAAGCGCAATGGCATCGAGAGCCGCGACGGTGGGGAGTCCCGCGGCAGCTTTCGCTTCCAGGGCGTCGTCGCCGCCGCCCCGCCGCCGCCCGGCCCGGCCCGGCCCGGCACGCTCGAGCCCGGCTGCACGTTCAAAGGCAATGAGATCAAGGCCGAACCGGGTACGGCCTTTCGCGTGTCCTGCCCCGCCGACTGCAACGTCGAACCGCGGCCGATCTGGGGAACCGATGTCTACACCGGCGATTCGCCCGTCTGCGTCGCGGCGATCCACGCAGGCGTGTCCAGCGAGCGCGGCGGCGAGTTCACGCTCACCGTCGAGCCCGGCCGCCCCGCCTACCGCGGCGGCAAGCGCCACGGCATCACCAGTCAAGACTGGGGCACCTATCGCGTTAGCTTCCGGCTGAGCCCCTGACGCCGGTAACCGGCGCGCGCGGCGGCGTCCGCGGCTCGACGCGCCCGCGTGCTACGTTGCTCTCGATGGGCGATCCGTTCGGCGTCCCGTGGCTGCTGATCGTCGTTCTCGCGCTGATCCCGGTCGCCGGCTGCGCGCTGCTCGGCGTCGCCGCGTTCCGCCGCATGACGCCGCTCGTGTTTCGCTGCCGGCGCTGCCAGCGCGACTTCACGCAGCCGCCCCATCGCCCGTTTCCGACGACGTGTGCGCATTGCCATGCGCAGGACTGGAATGCAGCCTGACGGCGGCCGCGGCAGCGATTCGTAGCGTCGCTCACCACGCTCCCGCGGGCAGGCGTCATCGCTGGCATTGCCACGCCGACGTCTGACATGATGCCGCCCACGGGCGTCGTGGCGGAACACACGCATCATCCCTCCGAGCTCATCGGTCTGCGGCGCGGCGCCGTCGGAACGGTCGGCGCCGTCATCATGTCGGCGGCGATCATGGGCCCGGCCGTCTCGACCTTCTTCAACCCGCAGTTCTCGACGCCGTTCTCCGGCGCCGCCACGCCGTTCGTCTACGTCGTGTGTGTCATCGCCATGCTCCTCGCGGCCAGCGGCATCATCGAGATGGCGCGCGAGCTGCCGAGCGCGGGCGCGTTCTACACCTACGTCGCCCGCGGCCTGGGCCCGCGCGCCGGCTTCATCACGGGCGGCCTCATGTTCGTCGCCTACGCGCTGCTCGCGCCCGCCGAGGTCGGCCTCATCGGGTCGTACCTGCAGACCACGTTCGAGACCGAATTCCACGTCCACATCCCCTGGTGGATCATCGGGATGGTCCCCGCGATCGCCATGGTCGCCCTCGCCTACCGCGGCATCGAGGCCTCGCTGCGCACCGCGCTCGTGCTGTTCACCGCCGAGGTCGTCGTCATCCTGCTGCTGTCGCTGATCATCCTCGGGCGCGGCGGCGCCGCCGGCGTGACCCTGCATCCGCTCTCGCCCTCCGCCTCGCCGCACGGCTTCTCGGGCCTCGCCACCGGCTTCGTGTTCGCAGCGCTCAGCTTCGTCGGCTTCGAGGCCGCGACCACCCTCGGCGAGGAGGTCGACCGCCCGCGGCGCACCGTGCCGCTGGCGATCCTCTACTCCGTCATCGGCGTGGGCGCGCTCTACGTCTTCTGCATCTGGGCCGAGGTCCTCGGCCTGGGCGAGCGCGACACCAACGCGCTCACGGGCGCCTCGACGCCCTGGAACGACCTCGCCGCCCGCTATGCGCCCTGGATGAAGTGGCCGGTCATCATCGCCTCGGTCTCGAGCATGTTCGCCGTCATGGTCAACTCGGCCAACGGCATCGTTCGCATCCTCAACACCATGGGCCGCGAGCAGCTCCTGCCGCGCCCCCTCGCGTTCGTCCACCCGCGCTACCGCACCCCGACGCGCGCCGTCCTCGTCGTGGGCGTGTTCTCCGTCGTCGTCGCGATCGGCCTGGGGATCCTCAACGGCGGCCTCGGCGACGCCACCGCGGGCTCCAACGTCTACGGCTATCTCGGCTTCCTGCTCACCCTCGGCATCCTGCCGGTCTACGTCCTCACCAACCTCGCCGCGGTCGCGTTCTTTCGCCGCGCCGGCCGCCTCCACATCATCCGCCACGTCGCGCTGCCCCTCATCGGCGCCGCCCTCATGGTGATCCTGCTCGTCGAGCAGATCCTCCAGCAGACCGACGCGCCTTACACCTGGTTCCCGTGGGTCATCGTCGGCTGGGTGGTCCTCCTCGGCGCCATCGCCCTCTGGCTGGGCGCACGCCGCCCCGACGCTCTCCAGCGCGCAGGCGCCGTCCTCGCCACCGGCGACGTCGTCGACACCCCGACCGCTCCCCCCGCCGCAAGCTGACCGCGGGTCATCGCCACCGGCGGAATCACGTCGCTGTGAAGCGGGCTCGTGGCCTTGCTCACGACGAGACCGAGGGTGCGCCATCGTATGCTCGCCCGATGAAGTCACGCCTCCTTGCCTGGAAGGTCATTCCCTCCGTCGTCGTCGGGCTGATCGCCGGCGCGCTCCTCGGTCCGTTCTCGCTCAGCTGCGGCGTGGTCAAGAACAACGCCTGCGCGGCAGAGGAGGAGTGCCCTGCAGGACCGACGGGACCCGCGGGACCGCAGGGTCCAGCCGGGCCGCGCGGCGCGGCGGGACCGAGCTTCGGGAGCTGCCAGTGGCTGTACACGCAGTGCGACCAGCCCGCCGGGATCGAATGCGTTCAGATCTGCCCTGCGGGAACCCATCCCGCCGCAGGCAGCTGTGATGCGGCCAATGGCGCGTCGCTGTCGGAAAACCGCGCGTCGGTGGCCACCTCGGCGCCATTCCCGCCCTCGCCCGCGCCGTTCACGGCCTATGACCGCTGGGTATGCGAGTCGGTGGGCGGCAACATCCAGTTCACCTACGCACTGTGCTGCGCCGGCTGAGCCGAGCTCGAGCGAAGTACCGCTCTCGATGTTGCTAGCAGCAAACCAGGGCGATGGCGCAGCGAGCTGCGGGTCAGCTGGGCTCCGACGCCGGGAGGGCGGCGGCATCGGGCTCGTTGTCGGCGCGCAGGGATTCGTTGTCCCAGCCGCCGTCGCGCTGGGCGTAGACCGTGGGGTCCTCGTCGCGCATGAGGCGCTCGGCCTCGTCGAGGGCGCCCTTGGCACGCTGAAAGTACCCGGCGCGGTCGTCGCGCCAGAGGTCGCCCAGCTCCTCGATGACGCTCTCCTCGTGGTCGCGCCAGCGGCGAGCGAGGCGATGAGCGGTGTGCGCGCGGTAGCCGAGGTGCTTGAGGGCTTCGATGCCCGTCTCGTAGGCGGAGCCGAACGTCTCGCGGAAGACCTTGCGAACGCCCAGCTTGCGCAGCTCGAAGTAGTGGGGGCGGTCCACGCAGCGGGCGAGGATGGTGAGGTGCGGGAAGTGCTGGCGGACGTTCTCGACGATCTTGGTGGCGGTGGCGGCGTCGTCGACGGCGAGGATGAACAGCTTGGCGTGCTCGCAGCCCGCGGCGTGCAGCAGGTCGGTGCGCGAGG
>DATIPJ010000456.1:0-3109 GCA_035472155.1 Kofleriaceae bacterium | reverse complement strand
CGCAGCCGGCGGTCGCTCGGGCGAGGGCGGCGCTGGCGACGGCCCGACGAACTCGATCTCGATGGGCGGCGGCCGCTGCGCGGGCGGCGTGACCGTGCGCTCGTGCGCGGCGATCACCGCGACCAGCGCGAGAGCGCCATGGACTGCACCCGAGATGGCGAGGGCGGACCTCCGAGCCACCTCGGTAGTGTGAACGAGGCGCCGCATCGCGCGCCATAGCGTTTATGATGCCCGCGCGATGGAGCCGTTCGTCCAGGGTTGGGGGCTCACGATCCTCCTCGTTGCCTTCATCGTGCTGGTGTTCCTCGCCGGCTGGCTGCACGTCCACCGCGAGCTGACCTGGGTCCGCACGCTGACCGACTACCTCGGCGAGGGCCTCGCCGCCGAGGAGGAGGCCGAGCCCGAGGCCAAGCCGGCGACCTCGCTCGAGCTCCAGGTGATCCGCGACGAGGCGCACGCGATCCTCGCGGCCGCGGATCCGGGCTGGGCGCAGAAGCAGGTCCGCAGCTGGCAGATGCGCGCGCAGCGGCTCGAGCCGGCGCTGTCGTTCTGGACCGACCTGCTGCGCCAGCTCGGGCTGCTCGGCACCGTGCTCGGCATCGGGCTGTCGCTGGCGTACACCGGCAGTGACCTCACCAAGCTGCTCGGGCCGCTGGCGCTGAAGGTCTGGACGACCGTCGCGGGGCTGGCGTGCAGCATCCTGCTCTCGGCGAGCTTCAGCATGCGGCTCACCGCCTGGGTCGATGCCTGCGAGAAGAACCTCGAGGCGTGGGACGCGCGGCGGCGCGCCCGGCGCGGGGCGCCATGAGATCGCGCCGCCACGCCCGCATGCCGCCGGATCTCACGTCGCTGTTCGACGTGCTGTTCATCGTCGTGTTCGCAGCGCTCATCCGCGCCGCCGCCGCCGAGCATGCGGCCGCGCATCCGCCGCAGCCGCCCACGCCCGCTGCGCCCGTCGTACCCCCGGCGACCGCAGCGCTGCGCCAGCGCGCGCTCTCCGAGCTCAGCGCCGACCTCGCCGGGCGCACGCCGCTGGTCGTGCGGATCACCAAGGACGCGCGGATCGACGCGCTCGAGGTCGGCGACAAGCGCATCGCCGTCGACGTGCCGCTGCTCGAGCAGAGCCGCGACCCCGACGTCGGCGTGACCTACCTCGGCGACCGCGGCGCCGATCTGCGGGTGTGCAAGATCGCCGCTGTGCGCCTGGGCGCATCCGAGCTATCGCACTATCTCGTGATCATCGCACCCGCGCTCCCGCTCGCCGACCTGCGGCACGCGCTGTTCGATGGCTTGCACCGTGATCTCGATCGTTGCCTCACCGAGCAACATGGCCTTGCGGCCCTCATCGATCCCGCGGCGCTCGCGCCAGCTGCTACACCGCAGAAGACGCCATGACCAGAACCGACTCCCCCCGTTCGTTGGCCGGCGACAAGCAGTTCACGCGCGATGTCGCCAAGCAGCTCGATCGCCGTCGCATCCGCCGCCGGATGACGATCTGGAGCGCGCTGCTCGGGCTCATCGTCGCCGCCGCCGCGTACCTGCGCTGCGGCAGCGGCTTCGGCCTGGGCACCGGCACGGGCACTGGCAAGGACGACGACCACGCGGCCGTACGCCCGGTCACCGGTCCTCGACGCTGCACCGTGCGCATAGGCCCCGACGGCATCGCCGTCAACGGCAAGCCGATGTCGCGCGACGACGCCGTCGATGCGTGCAAGGCGACCACCGGCGTGGACGCGGTCGTCACCGGCGATGCGCGCCAGGGCGACTGGCAGGAGCTGCGCGCGGCGCTCGTGGCCGCCGGCGTCCAGGACATCCGCGTGCGCGAGCCGGTGGCACCCGGCGGCTCCGCAAGCTCGAAGTAACACAGCCGACGGTGCGCGCCGACGCGCGGCCGGGCGTGGCATCTCTGCACGGCGTGGCATCGGGGCACAGCGACGCTCGGCGATTCGCGTACATGGCCGTGCACTCGATCTTGCAGTGACCGGCTCCGTCATGGCGCCGCAAGGTACGACCGTCGAGCGCGATGGTCGGTCCGCGATCGTTCACCTCCGCGGCGACCTGGTGGTGCCGACGGCGCGCGTCGTGTACTCGACGCTGCGCACGGTCGCCAAGCGCCGCGACGTGAAGACCGTGGTGCTCGACTTTTCCGACGCCGGGCGGATCGACTCGGCCGGCATCGCGGTGATCTCGCTGATCGGCCGCCTGCTCACCGAGAGCGGCAAGAAGCTCGACCTGTCGCGCCTCCACGACCAGCACCGCGCGGCGCTCGAGCTGTCGCCGGGGGGCGCGCCCGGGTCGGTCGAGCCGCTCGAGACCCCGGGCGTGATCGAGCGCCTCGGCGACCACGTGATCGATCTCGGCGAGAGCCTGCGTGCGTTCTGGGCCCTGCTCACCGAGACGCTGCGCCAGGTCGCGGCCGTGGACGCGCGCCGCGCGCGCATCCCGCCCGGCTCGCTGCGCCACCACGTCGAGAGCATGGGCGTCAACGTGATCTTCATCGTCGGCCTGCTCTCGTTCCTCACCGGCATGACGATGGGATTCCAGGGCGCGGTCCAGCTGCAGCGCTTCGGCGCCGGCGTGTTCGTCGCCGACATGATCGGCGTCTCGATGATCCGCGAGCTCGCGCCGCTCCTCACCGCCGTCATCCTGACCGGCCGCACCGGCGCGGCGATCGCCGCCGAGCTCGGCACGATGCGCGTGCGCACGGAGATCGACGCGCTGGCGACGATGGGCATCAACCCGGTGCGGTTCTTGATCGTCCCGCGGATGGCGGCGATCACCGCGGTCGGCCCCGCGCTGACCTTGATCGGCATCTTCATCGGCATCCTCGGCGGCATGCTGGTCGCCGCGCTCACCCTCGACATGCCCGCGGTCACCTTCTGGTCGCGGGTGGTCGATCGCGTGACCCTGCTCGACTTCGTCCACGGCATCGGCAAGAGCCTGGTGTTCGCCTGGATCATCGGCATCGTCGGCAGCCACCTCGGCATGCAGGCGAGCGGCGACGCCAGCAGCGTCGGCACGGCGACCACGCGCACCGTGGTGATCAGCGTGTTCCTCATCATCGTCGTCGACGCCGTGTTCGCGACGATCACCACCTTGATGAAGCACG
>DATIPJ010000455.1:0-14019 GCA_035472155.1 Kofleriaceae bacterium | reverse complement strand
CCGCGCGTCAGCAGCACCTCGACCTCGAGTGCCACGGGTCGCTCGCCCTTCGGGATGTGAAGCCCGGTGAAGTTGCGCGCGAACCGCTCGTAAACCTCTTCGAACGACGGATGTATGGTGTCCGGATCCTCGAGCACCGAGATCGAGGGGCGCGGTCGCGTCGCCACGGCGAGTTGCGTATTGTACGCATGGCGACGCGTCGGATCCGAAAGGACTTCGTACGCCTCCGTCAGTTCCTGGAACGCCCGGGTCGCGCTGTCACCGGCAACGTCGGGGTGAAGCTCGCGCGCGCGATCGCGGTACGCCGCGCGGATGCCGCCGGGCGTCTCGGTACGCGAGATTCCGAGGACCATGTAGTAGGTCTTCTTCTCCACGGTGGAGATCCTCGCCCATCCGAATCGGTCATCCGCTGCGGACGGTGATCTGGCGCGGCTTTGCGCGTTCGACCTTGGGCAGCTCCAGGCGCAGGACGCCGTCGGCCAATTTCGCGTCGATTCTCGCCTGGTCGATCGTCTCCGCCAGGGTGAACTGCCGGAAGAACGTTCCTGCGTCGTATTCGCGGAGCACGTCGGTCTCGCCGGTCGGTGCTGTCGCGACGCGCCCGGTCAACGTCAGCACGTTCTCGCGCAGATCGATCTCGAGCTGGTCGGGCTTCACGCCGGGCATGTCGGCGAGGACCGTGATCGCGCCCTCGGTCTCGAAGATGTCAACGGCGGGCATGTAAACGGGCCCCTGGCGCGTCTGCTCGGGGCCTGCAGACATCGCCCCGTCGACGCGCTGCATGTCGGTTCTCGATTCGCTGGACATGGGCTCGCTCTCCTTCCGTTCGCGGCCGGTCACGTCTTCACCGCAATCTGCCGCGGCTTCGCATCCTCGGCCTTGGGCAACGTCAACGTCAGGATGCCGTCGGCGTAACGCGCTTCGATGCGGTCGGCGTCGACAGTCACCGGCAGAGTCAGCGTGCGATTGAACGTGCCCTCTGGCCGCTCTTTGCGATGGTAGCTCGCGCGCTCGTGCTCCCTGCCGATCTCGCGCTTTCCGGAGATCGACAGCCGGTTACGCAGTGCCGAAATCGAGAGCTCGCTTGCGACGACGCCGGGGAGCTCGGCGCGTACGTAGAAACGCTCTGGGTCTTGCGTGACGTTGATCGGGGGGAACACTCCGGATGGCGACGATCGCAGCTCGCCGTCGCCCGCGAACATGTCGAGGTTGCGCAACAGTTCGCGGCGAAACGTATCGTAGTTATGCACCGACCCGTCGAACGCGGGTCGTGTGGGCCAGGCCCGTCTAACGATCATGATTGTTCTCCTGGTTATGATCGAGGGGGCGGGGCAACGGCCGAAGTGGACGAGCCCCCACCAACCTGGGCGTATCTACTTGTCGCCGCTGTCGAGCGCCTTCTCTGCCACACCGGCGACGAGGATCTTGCGCGGCTTGGCTTCGGGACGCTTGTGCGCTTGAATCGTGAGGACGCCCTTGTCGAGCTGGGCCTCGATCTGGTTCGGATCGAATGTGTCGCCGAGCGTGACCACGTACTTGTAGGTCTGCTCGCCACGGTTCCCGGTGATCGACAGCGTGCCGGTCTCGAAGGTCAGGTCGATATCAGCCGCATCGACGCCTGGCATGTCAACGGTGATCGTGGCCCCATCGTCAGCCTGCCTGACGCTCAGCGGGGACGAGAATGGTGACCACACGACCTCGGACCCGGCCGGCTGCCACGTCACGAGGTCCTCGAAGATGCGCATCGGATCCCAGTTCAAAAGGGTCCCGAAGCGTCGGCCATTGCGGTGCGGAACGACGGTGTTCATTGGATTCTCCTTTCGAACGCAACCGATAAGCTCATTCTGGGCTCGCGCAAGGGGGCAATCTGCGTTTCGGGAGCGCGGTCCAGAAATGACAGCCGCAAGGCCGCTCCATTCGGCCTGGAGCGTCCCCCCCCCCTGGGCGACACGTTTCGCCGGCATCCGTCCAGCCGACTCGCCAGGCCGAGATCAGATCAGCCCGTCGTGGGCGAGCGCAACCCTATGCCCAGCGCCTCGAGCAATGCGGCCAGTAGGCTCCGCGAGCTTCCCGAGGTTGTCAAACTCCGTGCTTGCCACGAGGTGTAACTGCACAGCTCCTAGGTCGTTCGCGTCGATCGCAGGCGCGGTAGACGTACGGCGAACGTCGTTCCTTCAGTGATGGTCGACGTCACCGCGATCGTGCCCGCGTGCGCCGTGACAATGGCTTCGACGATGTACAGGCCGAGGCCGACACTACGCTCGGCACGTCCGGTGCCCAGGGTGAGCTGCGTCATTGGTTGGAAGATGTCGGCCATGCGTTCCGTCGGGATCACTGGACCCGTATTGTGCACTGCCATCGTGACCCAGCCTTCGTCGCCCCCGATCGCGATCTGGATCGCCGTACCTGGTTCGCGGTAGCTCACAGCATTGGACAACAGGTTTCCGACGACCTGGGCGATGCGATCGGCATCGAGCTGCGCGGTGGTGTCGCCGATCTCGATCACCTCGAAGCAGCGGTCGGTCGCGGCCAGCTCGTCAACAACTCCGCGGACGATCGTGCCGAGGACGGCCGGCCCGTGTTGGACGTGGATTCCCCCGCCCAGGCTCGCCTGCGTGTAGTCGAGCAAATCGGAGACCAACCGTCCCGCGCGCCCCGCGGCTGACATGATCCGCGTTACCGTCTTCTTCGCGTAAGGGTCGAGCGTCTCGAGACCGAGCAGCGCCGATGCTCCGAGCATGATCGTGTTGATCGGGTTTCGCAGGTCGTGGCTGACGATGCCGATCAGGCGATCGCGCAGCTGCCCGCGCTCGTCGAGTCGTGTCTTTTCGATCGCGACGGATGCCTGGTCGGCGAGCGCCGAGAGCAGCCATTCCTCTTCGTCGCCAGGTGGCGGCGCGGCTTCGGACAAGCCCACCGCGAGCAACCCGGTGACCCGACCATTCACGACGAGCGGCACGCCGAGGAGACGTTCCGGCCCGACGCCGAGCGCCTCCTGGAGTTCGGCCGCGAGCGTCCCCTGTAGCTCCTCGATCAGGGTCTCGTCGAGCGGGTGGCGCACTCGCTGCGCCCCCACCTCGAGGCCGACCGCAGCCCGCACGGTCAGCTGCCCGTCCTCGTCAGCCAGCATGAGCAGCGAGGTCGGCGTCGCGAACATCGGGGCGGCGCGTTCGACGACAAGCTGGAGGACTTCGTCGAAGCTCGCCGCCGTCGTGAGGGCTCTGCTGACCTCGGTCAGCCCCCGGATCTGGGTCACCCGACCAGGCGGTTTGCTCACCGCGAAACGATCTCGATGCCGGTGGCGCTGATCCGGAAGTCCTGAACGTCGAGGGCGTTGTTCGAGCCTCGCGCCTTCACGACCTTCAGCGTTCGACGTGCGCGGTTCTCCACCCAGGTCAGGTCGAGCCGCAAGATCGTGTCTGCCATCGCGCTGATCTGGCCCTCCATCGGGCTCGCGCTCGCGGTCGTGGTCTGCGTGAGCACGCAGGCGACCCGGCGCGCTGCGAAGTGCTGCATCAATGCATACAGGTAGCTGTACAGGCGCGAGAGGTCGCTCGCCGCCCCGACCAGATCGCCGACGGAATCGACGACGACGCGCTTGATGTTCCGATCCTGGATCGTCCGAAACAGCGCTACCAGGATGCTGTCGATCTGAAGCTCCACGGGCGACGCGTAGAGGTAGTTCAGCCCGTTCCTCTGAGCCTCCGCAACGTCCATGCCGAGGCCGCGCACGCTGCGCGCGAGCTGCGTCGGGTTCTCCTGGAAGTTCACGTACAGCCCGGCTTCGCCGCGCTTGATACCATCGAGCACGAACTGCAATGCGAGCGTGGTCTTGCCCGAGCCGGTCGGTCCTTCGAGCAGCGTCGCGCCCCCGGCCCACACGCCGCCATCGAGCAGCTCGTCGAGGCGCGGCACGCCGGTCGACAAGCGTGCTTCGTCGGCGGTGTACGACAGCGGGACGATCGGACTGGTCAGGCGCGGGAACACGTCCAGCCCGTCGCCGGTGATCCGGAACGCATGCAAGCCCTCTTGATAGTTGCTGCCTCGCAGCTTGAGCACGCGCAGATAGCGCTCGTCTCGCGTGCCATGCTTCTTGCGCGCGAGCTCGATCATGCCATCGGCGACCGCGAACTCGGGGAACGTGGGGATCTGGTCTTCACTGTACTCGCCGATGAAGAACGCGGTGGTGTCGTACGCGGTCAACAGCCCCGAGACCTCGTAGAGCATACGGCGCATCTCCGCGACCGACCTGCTGAGGTCGTGAATCGCCTTGAACGAGTCGATCACGATGATCTTCGGCGCGACCTCCGTGATGATCTGCTGGAGCTTCGCGGCGAGTGCCGGGACGCCACTGGCTTCCAGTTCCGCGGCGATCGAGTCGTAGCGAATCGCGCTGCTCAGCAGCTTCTCGTCATCGTAGAACGAAAACCGCTGAAGGTAGCGGACCAGCTTCTCCAGCGGCTCGGACAGCGTCGACAGGTACAAGATCGGCCGCGGGTCGGCGGCGCCGGAGGCGTTGGCGAAGATCAGCTGTTCGGCCAGGATCGTCTTGCCACTGCCCGGCTCGCCCATGATCATGTTGATCGAGCTGGACGGGAAGCCACCGCCGAGGATGGCGTCCAGCTGCGCGTTGCCGCTGGACACACGTGGAAGTTGCGGTTGGTCAGCGTTGATCATGATCGCTCCTGCGATGCGGGCGATCGTTTATTGACAAGCTCCTGCACCATGGCGATCAAGCGGTGCTGGGCCAACGGCTTCATCATGAAGCCATCGGCGCCGGCTTCCCTCGCACGTGTACTCGCCGCGAGGATCGTCAGCACCAACACGAGCACATGCCGGGTCTCGGGGTTCGCCTTCAGCTGTCGACACAACGAGAGCCCGTCGAGCTTGGGAACCAGGATCTCGCATACGAGGAGATCGGCATGGTGCGCGCGCACCATCGCCGCTGCCTCTTTGCCATCCATGGCAAGCTCGACGCGATGCCCGGCCTGGGCCAGGAAGCGCGATAAGAGGGCTCGCGCGTGCGGATCGCGTTCGACAACGACAACGGTGAGCGGCTGCGATCCCAAAGGCCCACTCTCCGCCTCGCCGACATTCCTCGCAAGTGTGCGCTTTTGTCAATTCACGGTGACTGACTTCGAACCGCGTGCCTCATCGTCACAAAGGAGACGGTTTGGGTTCCGTGCTTCTTATCGGTCGTTGCGGTGACCGCATCGGTCTACCACGCCCTGCTGCTTGTCGTCGACATGTCTGTACCGTGCGTACCCCGAACGGCTCCCAAGGCCCGCCTCGCTATCCTCGAGCACAGGCCGTACATCACCCTCGCCACATCCTTGGCGCAGAAGCAGATCAGCGGAACGAAGACGATCGCGACTTTCGTGCCGTTGAGTCGTCGACGCCGACGCGAGGGCGATGGCGACGCACAGTTGAACGATCCACGGAGTCGAGCACATCTACTAAGACCTCCAAGATCACGCCGACGTGGGCGGAGCGCCCGCGACAAGCGATGATCGCCTACGTTTTCCAGCCTCTCATCGCGCTGCGAATCTGAGCCGCCGCGCACCGCGCGACGCACAATAGCTCGAGGAGCTCGTGAGCAAGCCGGACCCGTGGACGAGTCGCTGGGAATCACTCTGCGTTGTGCGGCAATACCGTATGTCAGGCCGGTACCCGTTGCTGTAATCCGCGCTGCGGTGTCTGCGTATTGCCACGACAGGTGTGCTTCCCCAGAGGTCTGCAGTCAACCGACTGATGATCTCGCAAACCGCTGATCCGCGGCTCGGGACACCGCAGTGCGCTTCCGTGCGCGAGTCGGCGATCGGCGATTGGCGAATCCGGTTGGCGCTCGAACATGTCGGGACCGAACATCAGGTCGGCGGCGATCAGCGCCTTGAGCTCGAGCGGCGAGCCGCGCAGCCGGCAAGCTTGGTCGTCGCGCTAATCGACGAGCTCGAGGAGGACCAGGCGCGACCTCGATAGTGAGAGCCTCTGAAATCTGCGCCACGTCGCGACGTCTTCCAGCGCGCGCAGCGCGGCAACTCGCTCTACGTTCTCGACGAGCCGACGACCGGCCTCCACCCGGCGGACGTCGCCAAGCTCATGGCCCAGCTCGACGGTCTGGTCGCCGCGGAAACACCGTCATCGTCATCGAGCACGACATGCGCGTCGTCGCCGCCAGCGACTGGGTCATCGACATCTTCCTCGCGACCGCCCAGGTCGCCCGCCGCCGCGCGTCGTGAAGGCGCAACGCACCGGCGGCGCGTGCTACACGTCCGGCATGACGCGCTGCCTCGTCCTCGCGTTGCTCGTCGGATGCACCGAGGTCATCGATCATGGCACCGGGGAGGTGGTGTCCGACTGCCTCGCGCTGATTCCCGCGGAGGTCGCCAATCCGGGCTCTGCGGTCGGCCCCATCGCCCTCGAGTATCCATCGGGATCGCTCTGGCTGTGGGAGAACGGACGCTCGTTCGTGCGCAGCGCCGAGGACGCGTGCAGCAAGCTCGACGTCACGTCCGGTCCGCCGGTGCCGCTGCTCCCCGACGAGGCGGCCGAGAACGCAACGCGTACCGACGGACGCCAGCTCCTGCTTCAGGCGATCGGAGGCTTCGTCGCCGGCGGACGCGGCTATCTCTACTACCGAAAGATCCTGCACCACGTCGGCACGTTCGGGTTCGACTACCTCGGCGTCGGGATGTGCACGCTCGATTCGCCCGACGGCCCGTGTCAGCGAACCCACCCCGATCTGCTGTGGGGCGCCGACGATCGCGTGGCCGGAGGCCCGGGGTTCGTCGATGCCGACGGCTACGCGTACATGATGTCGTGCCGCAACGACTTCGTTCAGACCGATCTGTGCATGGTCGCGCGGGTGCTGCCCGACCAGGCGGCCGACCCGCGCGCGTACACGTACGCCGACGGCAGCGGCGGGTGGACGCCGACCACCGCCGACGCGGCCGTCGTGCTCCACGCGTTCACCGCCACGCCGAGCTATCTCTCCGCGCGCAGCCGGTACATCTCGATCTCGCCGGTCATCGCGGACCCGGCGCACCCGACCCTGCGCGTGAGCCAGGCCGAGCGGCCCGCCGGGCCGTATGGCGAGCTCGCAACCATGTTCGCGGCACAACCGAGCGACAATCTCACCATCAACGGCGGGCGCGAGCATGCGGGCCTGCGGCGCGATGACGTCGTGACGCTGACGTATGACGCCCGGACGAGCCAGACCCTCGTTCGCGCGATCCACGTCGTGCGGTTTCGCTTCGGCGAGTGACCGCGCCGACCCGAGACGGCGATTGCGCGCGATCGAGCGCACCCGTACCATCGCTTCGCAGGAGCGCGTGGCAACCGAGAGCAGCATACGACCGATCGCCGCATCGGCTGATGCCACACCGGTCACGTTCGAGGAGCTCTACGCGCAGCACCGCCACGCGGTCTATAGCTGGGCGCGGCGGTACTGCGGCTCCGATCCAGCCGACGCAGAAGACCTGACCAGCGAGGTCTTCATCAAGCTCTTCACGTCGATGCCGGAGATCGATCCGGCACGGGCCGGGGCCTGGCTGTACCGCGTCACGGCGAACCTGGCGATCAGCCGAGGTCGCGCGCGCCGCTCGTTCCTCAAGCGGCTCGGCGCCGTGTTCTTCGAGCGCTTGCCCCCGCCCCATCCAGTCGCAGTGCTCGAGGCGCGCGAGGAGATGACGCACGCGCTCGAGGAGCTCGATCGCTTGCCGGCGCGCGAGCGCGTCGTCGTGTGCATGAAGATCGTCGATGGCATGACCCAGATCCAGATCGCCGAGGCGCTCGCACTGAGCCAGGGCCACGTGTCCCGGCTGCTCGCGCGCGGATTCGCGCGTCTGCGAGAGCGCGGATGGGAGCTGCCCGATGGCTAGCTTCGACAAGTCATTGCGCGCCGCAGCGCGCACGCTGGCCAGTGACGGCATGCCCGCGGCCGTCGATCGGCGCGTCCGCGAGCGCATCGCCGCGGCGACATCGCGAACGGTCCGCCGCACGCGCTGGATCGCCGGCGGGCTGGCGGCGGCCGCGGCCGTCGGAGTGGCGGTGTTCGTCCTCGTCGGACGCAACCCTCGCCTGGGCGACGCGATCGCGGGGTTCGAGCTCGTCGAGGCCTCCGCGGATCTCCGCGCCGAGCCCGAGACCGGAGGCGTCCTTGCCGTGCTCGCCGGCCGTGCGACCGTTCGCAGCAACGAGGAGCGAATGACGATCGCGATCCATACGCCGGCCCGCGTGCGCAGGGAGCGCGCAGGCATCCGCGTGATCGCCGGCGTCGTGGACGTCTCCGTGGCCAGGCGGCGCGCCGGCGAGCCACCGACGCATGTCGATGTGTCGCACGGCTCGATCGAGGTCACCGGGACTCGCTTCCGGATCGAGCAGCGGACCGGCGGCGGGCAGGTTCGCCTCGACGACGGAGCGATCGTGTTCGTCGCCGACGATGGACGTCGTCTGAGCCTACGCGCCGGCGACTCGCTGAGCTGGCCGTTGCCGCCGGAACCATCGGCGAGCGACGCGGTGCCATCGGCGCCATCGGTGCCCGATCTGCCGCCGCGAGAGCCGCCGCCGCCGCCTCCTCCGCGAGAGCCGCCGCCGCCTCCGCGAGAGCCGCCGCCGCCGCGCGAACGCGCGCACTCCGCGCCGGTACCGCCACCGCCCGACCAGCGCCCGGCGAATCCACCGAGCTCGCCCGCGCCCACACGCGCGCGCGACACCGCCGCGGTTGCACAGGGCACCCAAACGCCCGACGTCGATCCGCTGTTTCGTGAGATCGCCGAGCTGCGTGCGCGCGGCGAGTATCGCCAGGCGGTCGAGGCCATCGAACGGCGGCTCGCAGAGCAGGGGACCCGCGGCGCGACGAGAGAGCTCATGAGCTACGAGCTCGCATCCATCCTCACCTACCAGCTCGCCGACACGGCGCGCGCGTGTGCGGCGCTCGCTCGCCATCGACGCGAGTATCCCGGCAGCCCCCACGCGGCGGCCATCGACCGCGCCCGTGCGCACCTCGGCTGTCACGACGAGCCCGGCGCGAGTCCCTCTCGCCGCCAACCGTAGCTCGGGCGTACTGGTTCATGCACCGCTCGCTCGACCGCTCGACGATGCGTACTCGTTCATGACCCGCTTGCTCGACAGGCAACGACATCAACGTCAGGGTCGCCACTCCGCGCTCACACCTACCTGCGCGCGCTCGGCGCCGCGCCACCAGGCTGTGACACCGTCGATCTCGTGGCGGTAGGCCGCCGACGTGACCCCGGCGGCGACCTCGACGCCGATGCTGAGGTAGCTCCGCGGGTGCCAGCGCGCCATCGCTCCCAGGGTGGCCAATCCGTCGAGCCGGGTCCCGGATCGTTCGAGCAGGCGTGCCGCGTCGCCGGCAAAATGATGGGCCCGCGCCCCAAGGCGCATCGCGAGCTGGATCGACCAGCGTCGCGACCACGCCGTCTCCCAGCCGAGCCCGAGCTGGGCCTCGAGCTCGTAGATCCGGAGGCCCGGAACGGACGCCGGAATGAGCCCGACGACCGCGTGCGGGAACCAGTGAAGGACGCGCACGCCGGTGCCGACCTCGTGCCGCAGGTCGATGGTGGACGGCCGATAGCAAGCAGCCGTCCCGGCGAACACGGCGAGCGCAGGCGCGCCGCGGCCTGGGGGCAGCCCGAGCTCGTGCGCGGCGGCGCGCGCGAGATCCGCGGTGCGCGCGAGATCCGCGGTGCGCGCGAGATCGGCGGCCTGCTGCGCCACCGCGAGACGAAGCTCATCGGTCGTGAGCCGGGTGCCGAGCACAGTCGCGCGGAGCCCGGTCGTGGTCTCCTCGATGACGATGTCCGGCCCGGCGGACCGGATGACGATCGTGAGCTCCGCACTCGCGTTGCTCGCCACGGTGGCGAAACCGTCCTGCACCAGGCGAACGAGCACGCGGCTCTCGAGATCGACGCCGTCGATCGCGCGAAAGGTCGTGGGGTCGATGCCGCCGAGATCCACAGACACGGTCGTCCGCGCCGGCGACGAGCCGGCACCGGGAGCGCGCGCAAGAAGCAGCGCCGTGACCACCACCAGCGCGGCCGAACCCGGGCGGATCGTCGGGAGGTGCCGCACGCACGCATCATAGGCCAGAGATCCAGACCCGCCACGACTCCCATCGCGGGTCACTTCATCTGCAGCCGGATGAACTGCTTGCGCGCGAAGTCGGAGATCGCGATGGTCGTCGCACCGATCGACAGCCCGTTGAAGTTCGGCCCCGCGACGTCGCGTCGTTGCCGGTCGACGAGCGCACTCATGCCGGTGTAGAGCTTCCCGCCGTCCCAGGTGGCCACGCGCGCATAGCCGATCTGGCCGTTGTCGAGGGCGAAGTACAGGCGCCGTTCCCCTCGGATCGTGGCGAGCTGGATGCTGTTCATGACCGCCGGGGTTCGCAGCGGCACATGCAGCTCGACCATGCACGGGTTCTTGCCCCGCCCGTCGAGCGCCCCGCACGCCGGATCGCTCGCGCGGCTCTTGTCGAACCGGACCAGGTCCGCGTCGCCAAACTCGCTGAAGTACGCGAACCGATCGTCGGCCTCGATCCGCCAGGGGATCGAGAGCTGCGAGCTCGGCTCGCGCGTGGCCGCGGGCGCCGGGTACCTCGTCGTGGCGATCGTGCGCGGCGGCGTGAAGGTCATGCGATCGATCGCGCCACCGAAGGCCTCGGTCATCCACAGGACGACGGTGCCCGACGGGCTCGGTGGCGGCGCGGGATCGACCCCGATCTGCGCGAGGAACGACGCACCCGGCAGGTCGATCCTCGTGATGCATCCCGCGGCAAACGGTTGCGAGCAGTAGGCCAGCGCATTCACCTGCGCCGGGTCCTCGTAGCGCAAGAAGTTGTTGCAGGGCAGTGTGCTCGGATCGAACGTCCCGACGACCGAATGCACCGGCAGATCATGGGTGCGCGCCTCGGCGAACCAGATGCGGCCGCCGGCCCACGCCACCCCGGCCACCTCGTTGTCGACGCCCGGAACCGCGTAGACGCAGAATCGATCGTCGGCAGCCGTCGAAGGGTCATCGGTCGCCGTGGTGTCGAACCGGACCACGCGGGCGTGGTCGACCGGCGTCCCCGTCCCGCCGCCGCCCTGGGTGAACCAGATCTGGCCCGGCGCGCCCTCGATGATGCGCTCGCCGAGCGCGCTCGCCGACGACGCGGCGCCGGCGATGAACCCGTTGCCGAACGGAGCGGTCCTGCGCAGCACCGAGCCGTGCCCCGTGCTGACCAGTGCCGTGAACAGCGGCACCTCGTGCTCGACGAGCGCGCCACCGGTGACTCCGATGATGCTCTGCTGGAATTCGCCGACTCCCCAGATCTCGCTGCCGCGCAGGAGCACGTCGAGCGGAATCCCGACCATCGCCATCGTGCCGACCGGATACACGACCGACGGCGACGAGGCGGCTGTGGTGCTGGTGAAGTCGGTCGTGTAGTCGGCCTCGCTCCAGGCCGAGCTCTCGCCGACCTGCAGGACCGTGGTCGCGTACGGCGTCATGGTCGAGAGCGAGGCGCCCCGGGCGACTTGCGAACCCGCGGCGACCCCGAGGGCCTCGATGCGCCCATCGATCGGCGACACCACCGTGGCCACCGCACCCGACGCGTCGGTCACGCTCGCGATCGGCGTGCTCACCCGCACGTCATCGCCGATGCCGACCAGGTAGCTCACCCGCCCCGCCGTCGATGATCGCAGATCGAACGTCGTGCATTTCGCGCTCAGATCGGGAAACAGCTTGCACGCGAAGCTCTGGATCAGGTGAACGCCCTCGGGTGGCGCGGCGATCGCCAGGCCGGTCCCCGTCACCCATTTCTCGTGCGGCGTGTCGTCCGTCGTGTCGAGGGTGAGCGTGGACGACCTGACAAAGAACATGTTGCCGGGACCCGACCACGACACCGCGGCGTCGGATCCGGCCGGCGACGTGTTCCGCACCCAGTCAAACGTCACGCCGCGCCGGTCGATGGCGACCCTGGAGGACTCGCTGCAGATGCGGGCGCCATCGCCATTGGTCTTGCAATGGGTGAGCGACCAGGTCTGCACGACGTCGCCGAAGCGGCTCGAGGCATCGGCGGTCACCGTGTACTGCCTCCCCGAGGCCACGTCGGTCGTGCCGTCGGGCCTCGCAATCGTGACCGAGCCGGGGCTGGCATCGTCGGGCGGTGAGAACGACCAGGCGATCGTCGTCGCCTTCGGGCTGAACGGGTCGACGGCGACCGGATTCGCGCTGGTCACCACCGGTGGTGATGGCGCGACGACGTCGACCGTGATCGACCGTGTCGCGTTCTCGAGCGCGTTGTTGCGGACCTCCAGCACATAGGTGTACCGGCCCGGATTCACCCGGAACGAGATCGAGCGAGTCTCGCCGTTCGTGCTCTGCAGCTGAAAGCCAACGTCGTCGACAGGCGGGAACAGCGTGCCCTCGGGCGGATAGAGCCGGGGCCCGCGGATGTACACCAGCCGGAGCGGGTTGTTGTCATAGCCACCGACGGTGACCCAGCGCAGCGTGACCATGTTCAGGTCGCTCACCGTGGCCGTGAACGTCGGAATCGTGGGAGGCGCGGCAGCCGCTCGCGAGCTCACCGCCAGCACCCCGAGACCAGCGACCAGTATGAGCGGCCTGAGCAGCATGTGCGGCCTGCGCAGCATGTGCAGCATGTGCAGCATGTGCAGCCTGCGCAGCATGTGCAGCCTGCGCGGCATGCGCAGCCGCACCGCCGCTTGCAACGAGCATTTCGTCGTCATGGACCCGCTATACGCACGCCGCACGAAAACTATGCATGCGAGGCTTCGCCCCCGCGGTGCGTCGGGTCAAGTCCAGTGACGTCGCGCGTCACCTCGCCGGAGGGCGTTGTCTCCCTCGTGCCACCATGCTCACGTGTGCACTTTATCGCGCTCTATCGCAACTACACCAAGCGCAAGCGCGAGGGCGGCATCGTGCCCAAGGGCACGACGTACCTGCTTTCTGGCCTGCTTCACTGCGCGCAGTGCGGCGCACCGATGTCGATCTCTGCGGGCAGCAGCGCGGCGTACTACCGCTGCCAGGGCAACCGAACGAAGAACACGTGCCCCAACCGCGTCTCGGTCCGAGAAGACGTTGCCCGGAGATGTGTGCTGCGAGCCATCAAGAACGAGATGTCGAGCCCGAAGGGGATCGCGCACTACCGCAAGCACGTCGCAGAGGAGCTGCGCGACTACTCGCGGAACCTCGAAGCACGCCGGAAGGAGCGCACGGAGCGGCTCACGCGAACGGAGGACAAGATCCGCGGCCTGATCGAGTTCATCGCGACTGGCGACCGCTCCGAGTATGTGGTGGCGACCCTGCGCGACCTGGAGGCGTTCGCTCGCGCCGAGCAGGCGGCCCAGGCCGAGCTCGCCGAGCAGGCCAGCCGCCAGAGCACCTTCCAGTGGCTCCCGAAGAACGATATCCCCGCCCACTGCGGCGGTGGCACGGAGGTCATCCAGCTCGAGGTCACCGACCCCGAGGGCACGACGACCGAGAGCGTGAACATCTACATCTCCTCTCCGGTCTGCTGAGCCGCCGCGTTGATGCTATCGAGATGACGACGGCCGGGACTCCGGCGGCGTCGCGCAGCGCAAGCCGATCGAGTACACGGTGGCGTTCACTGGGCGCGGGTTCTCGATGGCCATGAAGTCGACGAGGTCTGCGTGGCTGGTCTCGTACCAGTTGCCGCCGCGGAGGACGCGAAACGCTTGCTCCCCGTCGCTGGGGACCGAGAGCGTCCACTCGCTCACGTTACCCGCCAGGTCGAGGACGCCGTCCGGGCTGACGTCGTCGGAAAACGTTCCCACCGCGGCGGGGCCAACTCGAGGTGCGTCGTTGAGCTTGGCGAGGGTCCCGGTGCGCGGCGCGCCCCACGGCAGGTTGCGTGCCGGGTACGGATTGCGGGCACCGTCGGCGAGGGTCAGACCGCCCCGCAACGCCTTCTCCCACTGCTCGGAGCTCGGCAGGACCTTGCCCATATAGGCGCAGTAGGCACGTGCATCCGAC
>DATIPJ010000454.1:0-14920 GCA_035472155.1 Kofleriaceae bacterium | reverse complement strand
CGTGCTCGATCGCGGCGAGCTCGCGGTGCCCGAGCTCCACGTGGCGCACGCCGTCGCCGACCAGCCGCCGCTCGCAGTGCGCGATGCCGCGGTCCCCGCCGAGCCGGTCGAGGATCCGATCGACCCACCGCCGGCCGAGCCGCGCCGCCCGGCCGCCGCCGCGCCCGGCGACCTCGAGCTCGTCGTCGTCGCGCCGCGCGAGGGCCGGTTCGCCCTCTCGCTCGCGTACGCCACCGATCGCCTCGTCTGGGACGCCGCGTACACGATGACCACCACCGCCGCGCGCGATCGCGCCGTCCTGCGCGGCGCCGTCGCGGTCCGCAACACCACCGGCATCGCGCTGCGCGCGCGGACCTTCCTCGTCGACGCCGAGCTCGGCGGTGGCCGCGATCGGGCGGCCGAGCACCTCGCGGCCACCCTGATCGGCCGCGCGCCGAGCACGCCCCCTGCTCTGCCGCGCGACCTCGGCGTCGTCGCGCTCGGCGACGGCGAGACCCGGATCGAGCTGCTCGCCGGCGACCCGCCGCGTCGCATGCGCTCGGTCCTGGTCTACGATCCGATCGGCACCCGCCTCGATCACCCGGGCGCCTCTCCGATCTCCGACCCCGCCCTCGGCGTCGACACCCCGGCGCCCAGCCGGGTCACCGAGAGCTTCGAGATCGACCGCGACGGCCGCACCACCGCCGGCCTCCCCGCCGGCCCGGTTCGTCTCCTCGAGCGCCGCCCCGACGGCTCGCTCGCGATGCTCGGCGAATCACACCTGTTCGACCCGGCGACCCGCGTCGCCGATGTCGACACCGTCGCGATCGGCACCGCCGACGGCGTGGTCGGCCATCGCGAGCGCCGCGACTGGTTCAAGGACACCGACCAGCGGCGGTTCAGCGAGGAGTTCCTGCTCACGATCGACAACGCGCGCCCGCGGCCGATCGACGTCGTGATCCGCGAGCACCTCTACCGCGGCCAGAACTGGACTCTCGCCTACCAGTCGGCCGTCGCCGCGAAGGAAGGCCCGCAACAGATCTCGCTGCGCACCCGGGTCCCGGCGAACGGCCGTGCGAAGGTGCTATACGTCGTCGTCTACACGTGGTGATCGCGCAGATCGAGCAGCTCACGATCCACTATGGCAAGCGCGTCGCCGTCGACGGCCTCTCGCTCACCCTCGAGGCGGGCGAGATCGTCCTGATGCTCGGCCCCAACGGCGCCGGCAAGAGCACCACGCTCTCCGCGATGGCCGGCGCGATCCTGCCCACCACCGGCACCATCCGCATCGCGGGCGAAGACATCGCCACCGCCCCGCGCGGCGCCCGCCGCAAGGTCGGCTTCGCCGATCAGCCGCCCGCTCTCTACGAGTACTTCACCGTCGCCGAGCACGTCGGGTTCGTCGCACAGGCGCGCGGCGCCGACGCCTCCGCCGCCACCGCCGTCCTCCACGGCCTCGGCCTCTCCAGGATCGCCCCGCGGCCCTGCCGCGAGCTCTCCTTCGGCATGCGCCAGCGCGTCGGCCTCGCCGCCGCCCTGGTCGGCCCGGTCGAGCTGGTCCTCCTCGACGAGACCCTCAACGGCCTCGACCCTCACGCCATCCGCTCCGCCCGGGCCACCCTGCGCGCCGCCGCCGATCGCGGCGCCGCGATCCTCATGTCCACCCACCTGCTCGGCGTCGCCGAACGCATGTGCGATCGCATCCTCCTCCTCGACAAAGGCAAGCTGGTCGCCGACAAGCGCGGCCCCGAGCTCACCGACCTCCTCCACAGAGGCCCCAGCGGCGTCGAAGACTTCTACGTCTCCCTGATCTCCGACGAAGGCCCGACGTAGCCCGCTCGGTCCCGGCGATCGTCCGTCGAGAATCCCTGGCGGCCGCCGCTCGCCAAAGCCGCCCAAGGCGCGGAATACTCCGCGCGGTATGGACGATGTGGATCGGACGAGGGGAATCGGCTGGCTTCAGCTGTCGGATCTGCAGGTGGGACGAGAAGGTGCGGTGATCGAGGCGCCCGAGATCCGCGGCCTGCTCGAGAAAGACCTGCGGCGCGTCCATGACGTCTCGGGCCCATGGGACTTCGTCGCGATCACCGGCAACATCACGGCCGGCGGCGACCCGGACGAGTTTGCGCACGCCGAGAACGTCATCGCGTGGCTCTGGGACTGGCTGCACGTCCTCGGCTCGGAACCGGCGCTGGTCATGGTCCCCGGGCCGTGCGATCTCGATGCGCGGGTGCGGTCGGCAGCGAAGGCGCGGCCACCCTCCACGCCGCGCAAGCCCGTGAGCCCGTCGATCGTTCCCGCTCCGGGATTTCGCAACTACGCCGCGTTTGCTGCGGATCTCGCGCGGCGACTGCAGCTCAAGTACGCCCATCCAGGACTCTTGCCGGGCGATAGCTCGCGCGTCCTCGATCGCGACGAGCTACGGGTCGCGGTCCTCGGGCTCAATACCTCGCTGCGCGGGCGGCCGGTCGGGCACATCCGACACGACCAGCTGAGCGCCGCCTGCGGGATGCGCGATGTCGCCGGCTGGATGCGCGCGAACGATGCCGTCGTCGTCGTGACCTGCCATGGCGGTGACCGGCTCGACCCGGACTCGGCGCATCGCCTGAGCGAGATCCCGGGCCCCGTGCTCGCACTGTGCGGACCCCATCAAGCCGCTCCCGACGCGCAGTCGAGCTGCGACGGCCGACAGGTCGTGCTCCCCGGGCTTTCACTCGCCAGGTTCGAGCTGAACCGCTTCGGATATCGCGCCGGTCGGATGACGATGTCCGGGGATACACCCGTGGTCCGCGACTGGATTCGCCAGCTGGCCGGCGTCGCGGGGACCTCCAGTCTGGGACCGCTGGTCGCCTCGGCGGTGGATGCCGACGGCTCGACGACGATCGCGTTCCGCACCGGGCCGTCGACGCTCGCCGCGCACGAGGGGAGCCCGGTGATCCCCGATCCGCAGATCCGCCACGTGGCGTGGTCTCCCGACGGCGGGCAGATCGCAGTGATCCGCGGCCAGGGCACGCTCGAGATCCTCGATCACGACGGTAGCCCGGTCCACGCATTTTCGGTCCACAGCAGCACGCCGTGCGCGCTCGCGTGGAGTCCTGACGGCAACCGGCTCGCGACGCGATCGCGATTCCATCTCCGGATCTGGTCCGTCGATGGCGAGCGCGAGGCCGAGGTCGACCTGCCCTGTCTGTCACCGACGGCGATGGCGTGGATCGGGCGCGACACGCTCTTGTTGGCCGGTGACGATGGCCTTCACATCTGGGGCTCCGGAAAGCTCAGGAAATTGTGGGGCATCGCTCGGCGGGTGTTGACCCTCGCGGCATCGCCGCACCGCGGCCACATCGTCCTCAGCACGGACGATGCTACCTGGCTGGTGGAGCTGAAAAGCCTGATCGAGCTGTCGACCCCGAGGCTCGTCTCCCGTGACATCGACTTCCAGAATGTGCTCGATCCGGTGGTGGCCCATGCCGCCGCGTGCTCGCCGAGCGAAGCCATCTTCGCCATCGGCGGTACGGACGGTGTCGTCACGCTCTGGGACATGGAGGGACGCACCAGGCTGGCCCGTCTCGAGGGCCTGACCGATACCGTGCGCAGCCTGGCATTCTCGCGCGACGGGACATTGCTGGCCGCGACGGCGATCGACGGATCGCATGGCGTGTGGTCGTGCCAGGACCGGACGCCGCGGTCGTTGGGCGCGCTGCGCGGCGTCAGGAACCTCAACGCGATCGCGTTCAGCCCGACCGCCGACGTCGTGGCGCTCGGCGGGATGATCGGGCTGCGGATCGTACCGCTCGCGGCCGGCGAGCCCATCGCGGCCGACGACGCACCCGACGGCGCCGACGAGCCGATGGTGCGCACCGCCAGTGCCAAGGTCGTGCTGCTCGGAGAAGGCAACGTCGGGAAGTCCTGCCTGGCGCTACGCCTGACCCAGGATCGCTACGAGGAGCTGGGGTCGACCCACGGTCTGCGGTTCTGGTCGGTGCCGCTCGAGCGCCTCGACCCCGACGCCAGCATCCCGCCGGGCGAGCGCCGCGAGGTCGTGTTCTGGGACATGGGCGGGCAGCACGAGTATCAGCTGCTCCACCATGCATTTCTCCACGACACCATGCTCGCCTTGATGGTGATGGAGCCCCGGCGCGGCGAGGCGGCGCTGCGCGAGCTCGAGGTCTGGGACCGCCAGCTCGCGCCGGACCGCACACGGCTCCAGCGCATGCTGATCGGCAGCAAGCTCGATGACGACCGCGTGCCACGCGATCCGGCGCTGGTCGAGCGCGCGCTGGCCGAGCACGGCTTCGCCGGCTACGCGGAGACCAGCGCCAGGACCGGTGTGGGCATCGATGCGCTACGCCGCGCGATCGCACGCACGATCGACTGGCGCTCGGTCGCGGTGACCACCCGGCCGCAGCTGTTTCATCGCATCCGGCACTACGTCGAGCTGCGGCGCACCGCGCGGCGGGTGGCGCTGCCCTACCTGGAGCTCGAGGACATCGTGAAGCAGCGCGAGGGCGACGATGTCGACCTCGGTGTCGTCGGCGCCGTGGTCGAGCAGCTGGCGCGCCAGGGCCTGATCGCCGACGCCAGGCTGCGCGACGGCTCGCGCATGCTGATCCTCGAGGTCGAGCAGGTCGAGTGCTACGCGGCGTCGCTGATCCTCGCCGCTCGAGACAACCCGCGCGGCGTGCCGGCGCTCGAGATGGCGAGCGTCGGGCTGGCCGACATGAGCTTCCCCCGGATCGCCCCGGGCGATCGCCTCCCGCGCGATCAGGAGCTGGTCGTGCTCGACTGCGTCGTCGCGCTCTTGATCAACGCCGGGATCTGCTTCCTCAGCGGCCGGCTGCTGATCTTTCCGGCGCTGTTCCGCGAGGGCGACGACGGCGACGGGTCGAGCGCGCGCGGCGCGGTCGCGGTGGCCTATGACTTCCTCGGTGCGATCGACCGGATCTACTCGGCCCTGGTGTGCTGGCTCGCGCTCGACGTGCGGTTCGGCGCCCTGCGGCTGTCCCAGCATCGCGTCGAGCTCGCGACCCCGGGCCGGGGGACCTGCGGCGTCCGCCGGATCGCGCGTCCCGAGCCGGGCGGCGCCGGGCGGTTCGAGGTCTACTTCGACGGCGACACCGACGACGCGACCCGCGTGCTGTTCGCGGCCGTCGTCGACGACTTCCTGCGCGACCACGGCGTCGAGATGATCGAGCAGCTGACCGTGGGTTGCGCCTGCAGCTACGTGTTCTCGGAGGACGACGTCCGCTACCGGCTCGCGCACGGCCACGGCGACATCCTGTGCCCGCGCTGCGAGCACCGCGTGCCGCTGGTCCGCACCGGCACCGACACCATGCCCACCGATGGGCTGGCCGCCAGCCTGCGCGCGTTCCGCAGCGAGCGGCTTCAGAACCGCCGGCGAGCCGCCGTGGCCGCAAGGAACGCGCTCGAGGAGGCGCCGCGCACCCGCGCCGCCGATCGCCCCGTCCACATTTTGCATCTCAGCGACCTGCACATCTCCGCCGGGACCGATCTCACGGGCCTGTTGCAGCCGCTGTGCAGCGACCTCGAGGATCGCGTCGATGGGCTGGGCGACCACCGCCCCGACCTCGTCGTCGTGTCCGGCGACCTGACCAACCGCGCCACGCCCGAGGAGTTTGCCGCCGCACGCAGCTTCCTGGTTCGCCTGCTCGATCGCTGCAAGCTCACCGCCGAGCGCTGCGTCGTCGTTCCCGGCAACCACGACCTGAGCTGGGACGCGCCGGCCTACAGCTGGCAGCCACGCCGGCATGTGCCCGTCGTCGATCCGGCGCAGCACGTCGCGCAGGGCAACGGGTTTCTGATCCGCGACGAGCGCGGCTATGCCGAGCGGTTCCGCAACTTCTCGGAGCACTTCTTTCATCCGCTCTTCCAGCGCCCGTACTCGCTGGTGCCCGAGGAGCAAGCCCTGTGCGCGCTGTTCGAGGACCTCGGGATCCAGATCATCGCGCTCAACTCGGCGTGGCAGATCGACGAATGGTTCCCCGGCCGATCGTCGATCCACCTCGGCGCCCTCGCCAGGATGGTCGAGCTCGCCGACGCCGCGCTGGCGGACGCGCGCACCACCGGCCGACTCGCGCAACGCCCCCGCGTGCTTCGCATCGCGGTCTGGCATCACCCGATCACCGGCAACGAGAAGATCGTCGATGACGCCTTCGTCGATTCGCTGCGCCGCGCCGGCGTCGAGCTGTGCTTGCACGGCCACGTCCACGAGGATCGCGCCGACGTGATCGCCTACCTGCACCCGCGCAAGCTGCGGGTCGTCGGAGCGGGCTCGTTCGGCGCGCCGTCGCACGACCGGCCCGAGTCCGTTCCCAGGCTCTACAACCTGATCGAGATCGATGCCGCCCGCTCGGGGGCGCGCGTCCACACCCGGCAGCTGCGGCGCTCCGGCGCCGCCTGGGAGCCATGGTGCGTGTGGCCGGGCGCGACCGGCGGCGAACGTCGGCCCTACTACGAAGTCGAAGGCATTGCCGGACACGCGTCGCGCGGCTGGTGACCCCGGCGTGCGAGGCGATGCGTGGTGAATCGCTAGGGCGCTCGGGCGGCGATCGCTTCAACCTCGACGAGCATGCCAGGGCGAACGAGCTCGCTGACGACGAGCAGCATCGATGCCGGGCGCGCGTCGCCGAGGAAGCGACTGCGCACCTTGACGTAACCGGGAATATCCTGTGCTCGAATCAGATAATGAGTAACCTTGACCAGATCGGCAGTCGTCATGCTCGCGCGTTTGAGCATCTCGAGGATATGCGTCCAGGCGATCTCGGCCTGGCCTTCGATATCGGCGGGGAGCTCGCCAGCGAGCGAGAGGCCGGGAGTGCCGGAGGTATGAAGCCAGCGCAGGCCAGCCGCGCTCTCGATCGCATCGCTGTAGCGGCCGATCTGCTTGGCGACGCCGACGTCGTGGATGGTGTGGCTCATGGTCGCTGCTCCTTGCGCGTTCGCTGCGCCGGGTCGTAGTAGAAGCGCTCCTCGGCGATCAGGTCGCCCTCCCAGCGCTGATAGGCGATCTCGTCCATGACGATGCTGGTGCCGTCTGCGAAGTCGAAGCGGAAGATCCAGCGCAGGACGACGCGATCGCCCGAGACGAAGATCGGTCCCTCGAGGGCGGAATGGATCTGCGTGGCGCGGGCCATCACGGCGCGCTCGCGCGCGACGTTGGCGTCGCGGCCCTTGCGCGGCGGATCGAGGTTCTCCTGCATGGTCGAATCGGGCGTGTAAAAGGTCGCGATCGCCTCGTCGTGCTTGTTCGCGAGGACCATCGCCACGAAGGCATCGAGGGCCTGCTGGCTCGGCATGTCCGACCTTACCAGGCAGATCGAGCTCCGAGCCGCCCGGTACCGCGTCTCACTTCATGAACTTGCAAACGATGTCATCCGGATCTGATCCGGCGCGGGCGGTGCGAGGCGCGGCTGTCCAAGCCTGAGGAGAACCACCGCCCCGAGGCGCGCGTTCTCGCCAGCGCTCATGAGGGTATCCTCAGGCGTCAGCGTCCACAGGCCACCACGCATGAGCACAACGCGCGCGCTCTGGAGCTCGGCGGGACCACCGCGGGGCGGCGTTGGTCCACACGACAGGCCGCTCGCAATCAGGCGTGTCGTGCTCCAGTAGCTCGCGCAGCTGTGCGAGCGAGGCGCAGGCTCGCTGCGAGATGACGAGCTCCTCGAGCCGCACCGCGAACTCGCTGCGCATGCGATCGACCATGGTCTGGTCCTCGCCGCAGCTCGCCAGCACGATGGCCTCTTGCGTTCCGGACAGGACGCTCGCAATCGCCGATGCGTAACACGAGTCGCAGATCACGATCACCCGGGCGTTGCGCGGCAGCCGCGCCAGCGCGCCGGCGATTTGTGACAGCTCGATGCCGGCATCGAACAGACACCAGCGCGCCGTCGCGATTGGACCCTCGCCGCGCACGGTGTGCCCCGAGAACGTCAGCACGAGTAGCCCGTCGTCGGCGAGCGCGGCGCCGGCATCCTCGAGGGCGCAGCGCAGCGCGGCAACCGTGGCCTGTTCGCCGGCCAGCATTCGCTGATCACCGATCCCGAGCTCGCTGCAGATCCGGGTCATGCGCTGCGCTGTATCCTGCGTGGCGTGCAAGGGCGGCCACCGGCGGCCCGGGCCGGCGTTTGCGACGTCGGCCGACACATGAATGGCGAGCGCGGAGATCGGAGTTGCAGGCATGTGGACACCGGATCCGGGTGAGCCGACCATTACTCGACGGTGAAACGTGGGACCTCACCCGGAGGATCATCGCCGCTGCCGCCCGGAGCCGGCGGCGGAGACTGGCTCCCTGGGTCCGGCCAGGGGTTCTTGTGGTCGTCCGTGCTGGCGGTGGTGTTCACACCGCCGCGGATCACCTTGAGGTTGGCATCGGACAGCGTCTTGAAGAAGTAATAGCCCGGCTCCAGCGACAGCGTTGCCACGCCCGCCTCGAGCAGAGCGCCATGCCGCTCGGCGACGTAGCCGTAGCGTGAGGGCGCCAGCCGATCCAGCTGCACCTTCGCTCCGACCGTCAACTCCACGACGCTCGACTCGCGAACATCGAGACCTACCTGTAGCGCCTTTTTTCTCATCCTGACCTCCTGATGGTGAATTCCGATGAGCGTACCGATCACTCATCGCCCGAATTGTCTCGAGTCCTCTCGGCGCGCTCGACGGTAGAGATCGGCACATCCGAGAAACGACCATCGTCGGAGGCAGCATGCAGATCGTGGAGCTGGCCAATGCTCCACGCCTCGGCCCGGCGGATCGCGGCGACGTCACCAAGGTGGCGATCCTGTTCGCGGGCACACCCACGTGCTGGATCATTGCGTGCCCAGCGGCGGCGCCGGGGGGTTGCGTGAAATACTGCGCGCATGACGTCGCGCGAGCTGATCCGGTGGTCGCTGCTGCACGAGCGGCGGGCCCGCTCGGTGCCCGCGCTCGCGCTGCCGGTGATCGTGGGGGGGCTGATCGCCGCGTGGGTGTGGTGGCGCACGAGCGCCGGCGCCGTGGTGGCGAGCCATGCGTGGCTGGCGGGCGCCGTGGTCGCGTACGGAGTGACGTTTCTGCGCGTGCCGTCGCAGGTGTACTGGCGCCCGGACGCTGCGCTGCTCGCGCAGCTGCCGATCGAGGGCCGGCCGCTGTTCGATGCGGCGCTGGTGCGCTGCGTGCGTGCCGCGGTCGCGACGACGATCGCGGTGGTGATCGGCGCGCTGCCGCTCGCGATGCTCGACGGGGGCGGGGCGATGGTCGTGCGCCATGCGGCGTTCGCCGGGGCGCTCGGCTTGGCTGCGGCGCTGCTGATCCCCGCGGTGACGATCGGCGCCGCGGCGCTGGTCGTGCAGGGCGGCGCCGAGCGCGCGCTGCGTGCAGCAACGACGCTGGGCGGCGCGCCCCCGCGACCCGGCGCGACCGGCGGACCGCAGCCCGGCGGTGCGGCGCAGGGCTCGCCATCGGCGGTGCTCGGTGCGCTGCCCGGGTTCGCGGCTACATTTGTGATCGCAGCCGTGCTGTTCATCGCGCCGTGGCTGGTCGGCGCGCAGCCCGATGCGCCCGCGCCGCTCGTCCTCGGTGCGATCGCGGCGGCGAGCGCGATTGCCGTGGTCGCAGCGCGGCGCGGCGCCGGGATCATGGGGCGCGTGTTGCGCGATGTGTCGGCGCTCGACCGCCAGCGCCTCGCGACGCTGGAGATCAAGCCGCCGACGCCGATCGAGCGGCTGATCGGTAGGCTGGTGGGAGGCGCGCAGCTGGCCTATGACAAGGACGCGCGGCTGATGCGCCGCCGGTTTCCGATGGCGTTTGCGCTCGGCGGACTGGTGTTCATCGTGCTGGTGATCGTGGGGCTCGCGCGGCCCGGTGATCCGACCCCGTGGCTGACGGTGGCGATCGCCGGCGCGGCGACCTACGGGATCGTCCTCGCGAGCCGGCTGCACCGGCCACCGATCGAGCTGACGCGGCTGTCGGCCACACTCCCACTCTCGGTGAGCTTGCTCGCACGCGCAAAGCTGGCGTGGTTGCTCGGGTGGTGGGTGGTGTTCGCGGGTGCACCTGCGCTGTTCGCCGCGCTGCGCCAGACCGACCCGTCGATAGGCCTCGCGCTCACGCTCGGTGCAACGATCGTGATGATTGTTGCCGGCGCGTTGCCGCGTTGACGTATTCTCGTTGAATGACCGCATGGCGGCAGGCCGTGTTCGTGCGGCAGCGGCGCATCGATGTCATCCAGCGCGCGCTGTCCAAGGTTCTCGACGAGGAATCCTGGAGCCCGGCCACGCCGCGGCGATTGCGCGTCGGGTCGGCGGACGCGTCATCGCGCGGATGGACGATGATCGCGCCCGAGCTGGCGAACTTCTTCCTCGATCGCGGCGGTACCAACGAACCCCGGCTGTGCCGGCTGGCACGCGAGCTGAAAAGCCCCGTGTACGAGGTGGATCTGCGCGACGCGGCGATGACGCTGGTCGAGGCGGACGAGCGCGGGCGCACGCGTCTATCCGGCTCGCCGATGCCGCTGATCGCCAGGCTCGCGGGTGGCGCGCCGCAGACGCTCGATGCCCCCGACGACGTCGAGCTCGAGGTCGCGAGCGCGGTGGTCGGCTTCGGGCTCGTGGCGATGCCCGACGACGCGAACGAGCGGATCTCCGCGCTGAGGGGCCAGCCGCCCCGCGCGCTCGCCGACTACCTGGGCGCGCTCGCCGGATTCCCGGGCTGGACGCACCTCGGCGACGATGCGATCGCCGCGGGCGAGCTGGTCTACGAGCCGCCGCGGATCCTGATCCGCGCCAACGGGCGGCCCGCGATCCGCGCGACGACCGGCGGCGGGCTCATGACGCCGCCGCCTGAAACACATGAAGCGAGCGAACGCTCGACGCCGCGCGTCGCCCTGCCGTCGCACGATCGAAGAGGCAGACGACCTCGGTCCGCCTCCCGGCCTCGACGTTGAACACCAGCGACGCAACGTTCGCGACGACGAGGTAGAGGCCGATGCCGGCCCCGCGCTTGGTGGGTGTCTCGGCGCGCGGCCGGCCGCGCTCGCTGCGCGCGCGACGCACGTGGTCGATCACGTCGCGCTGGCGCAGCGCGCCGCAGCGGTCGCCGACCGAGATGGCCATGGTGTGCTCGTCGGCGGCCCAGCGCAGCGCCGCGCCCCGCTCGCACGCCTCGGGCGTGTCATAGAGCGCGTTCATCAAGAGCTCGTCGGCGACATTGGCCAGCCGGTGCACGAGCGGCCGCCGCGCGCCGATCGCCTCCGCCCAGGCGCAGACCTCGGCCATCGCGTGGCGCTTGTCGGCATCACATCCGACGACACGCTCGCCGACGCGCGCACCCGTCGCGAGGTACTTCTCGAGGCCGAAGAGGTCGCCCGATGCGAGCTTTTCGGAGGTGATGCCGAGGTTGCGATCGTGGGGATCCTCGACGAGGTGGCTGACCGGCGCGTCGAGCATGATGGCGATCAGCCCGTCGTCGTCGAGGTCGTCGCCGACGACGATGACCGGTGCACCGGCGCTGGCGAGCACGGAACCGACGGCCTCGCGGGTGGCGCGGTCGACGACGACCAGCACGGCGCCCCCGGTGTCGTCGGGCATGCTGTCGCTGTGCTCGACGGTGATGCCGGCAGCCACCAGTGCGCGCTCGATGACCGCGCGCAGCGCGCGATCGCGGCTGACGCAAATCGCACGCCTGGACAACATCGTCCAAGCGAGGCTATCACGGAGAAAACCCAATGGCTGGCGCGTTTTGTGGCACCAGGATACGCTGGTGCCGCATGGCGGATCCTCCTTCGATCCGACGGCTGCTCGTCCAGCCGCCGACGATGCCCGCCCATGGTGCCGTCGGTCCGCTCGCCGGACAGACCGACCTGGCGGCAGTCGCCGCGCAGTCCGACGAGCTGGGCGAGGACACCAGCAGCCTGGTGCACGGGGTACAGCTCGTCGCGCAGTTGCTCGAGGGGGTTGCGAGCGAGGTCGCCGCACTGGCGGCAGCCGACGCCGGCGACCACAGAATCGCCGATCTGCAGCTGCGCGCGGCGCTCGCGAGCTGGGATGCGCTCGATCAGCGCGAGGAGGCGGCGCGTCTGCTCGAGGCCGCGGCGGCGCATCCGCTGACGCCGCGCCTGCGCGTCACTGCCGCGCTCAACGATGCCGCGCGGCTCGACGACGTGGCCGGTGAGGCGACCGGCGCGCTCGCGATCGAGGTCGCCGATGCGTGGCTGTGGCGCCACGGCAAGCTCGACCTCGCGGGAGAGCTCGCCGATCGCCTGCTCGCCGGCGAGCTGCCCGCGGCATGGCGCGCACACGTCCACGAGCTCGCGCTGCTCGCGCACACGGCCGCCGGGCACTGGCCGCGCGTGATCGAGCTGTCGATCAGCGCGCTGTCGCCCGTGTCGCCGCCCGACGAGGTCGCCGCGGCGGCCGCCCTCGTGCTCGACCGCGGAACCGATGCCGCCGGCGCGCTCGATCTGTGCTGGGCCAAGCTGGCCCACTTCCCCGGGCGCGACAAGAACGCGCTGGGCTGGCTGCGCTGCTTCGATATCGCCCTCGACGCCGCGGCGCAGCTCCTGGGCGTGCGGCCCGACGAGGCACTGGCCGAGCGGCGCGTCGACCTGCTCGACAAGCGCGCCGAGCTGGTGGCGGAGCTGGCCGGCGGTGCGCTCGAGGCGACGGCGACCCGGCTCACGGTCGCCTCCGAGCTCGATGCGCAGCGCCATCCCAGCGAGGCGAGCCGGTTGTGGGCCGAGCTCGCGATCTCCGCCGGCGCCGATGCGCCCGGCGCGGTGCGGCGGTTTGCACATCTGCGTGCGGCGTGGGCGGCGGCCGCCGCCAGCGACGATGATAGCCGCTCGATCCAGCTCGCGGCGCATCGCCGGCTCGCCGACTCGGATTGCGTCGAGATCGCGGCGGCGCACGCCTGGCGCGCGCTCGAGCTCGCCGCGCTCGTCGACGACCCCTCGCTGCGCCTGCTCGCGCACGCGGTGGCCGACGGCGCCGGCACGCGCGCCGCCGAGCGCTGGCTCGACCGGCTCGACCTCGTGGCGCCCGAGGCCGCGACCAGCGCACGACTCGAGACCCGCGGCGCCCTCGCGCTGCGCTGGGCGGCGACGATCGCCGAGCAGCACGACGACACGGTGCAGGCCGCCGCGCGCGTGCCGGCCCGCGTGATCGATCTTTGGCAGCGCGCGGCCGTGGCGCCCGAGGCGCTGCCGACGACGTACGATCACCTGGCGCGCCTCCATCGCGGCGGCGACGCGCGCCTGCTGTCGACGGCGTACCGCGCGTGGGCGAGCGCCGAGCCCGATGCGCGGTCGGCGGCGGCGCTGTGGTGCGCGCGCGGCATGGTCGATCTCGCGCGCAGCGACCTGGCCGAGGCCGAGCAGTCGCTCGGGCACGCCGCCGAGCTCGCCCCCGACGATGCGTTCTGCCGCGCGGCGCTGGCCGCGGTCTATCGCGTGGGCAAGCGCCACGGCGCGCTCGCCAAGGCGCTCGGCGAGCTGGCCGGCTCGCTCACCAGCCCCGACGCGCGCGCCGCGGCGACCCGCGAGCACGCCGAGCTCCTCGACGAGCAGATCGGCGACTCGGCCGGGGCCCGCGCGGTGCTCGAGCGTCTGATCGCCGATCGCCCCGACGATGCCGACGCCTTGCTCGCGCTGGTGCGGCTGTGCGAGCGCGACGAGCTCTGGGATCGAGCGATCGAGCTCGGCCGCCGCGCGGCGGACCACGCCACCACCGGGCGGCGCCGCGCCGAGATCTGGAGCGCGATCGCGCGCAGCGAGGAGCAGCGCGGCGACCCGGGCGCCGCCCTCGACGCCCTCTCCCGTGCTGCCGAAGCCGGCCACGGCGATGCGATGCGCGAGCAGGCGCGGCTGCACCACCAGACCGGGCGGCTCGACCGCGCGCTCGAGATCGTGCGCGCCGAGCTCGCGCAAGATCCGCCGCTCGCCCGCAAGATGCAGCTCCAGAAGCACCTCGCGCAGCTGCTCACCGAGCTCGAGCGCGAGCCCGAGGCGGTGGTCGCCGCTTACCTCGACGTGCTCAGCATCGAGCCCGATCAGACCGAGGCGCTGGTCGGCATCGAGCGCCCGGCGCGCGCGCTCGGCCTGTGGGACGAGCTGGCCCGCGCATTCCGCGGCGCGCCGCAGACCGCGCGCAACCTCGAGGTGCTCGCCGAGGCGCTCGAGAAGATCGCCGAGTGGCCCGAGCTCGCCGAGGTCCGCCGCCGCCAGCTCGAATCGGCGACCACCAACGTCGACAAGGCGCAGCGCGCCGCCGAGCTCGCCCAGCTCCACGAGCACCAGCTCGGCGACATCGACGCCGCGATCCGCATGCTGATGCTGGCGCAGCAGACCTGCCCCGACGAGAACCGCCAGCAAGATCTGCTGCGGCTGCTGCGCGGTGCGGCCCGCTGGGCCGACCTCGCCGTCGCGCTCGATCGCGAGCTGCCGACCGTCCGCTCGACGGACACCGCTCGCCAGGTCGAGATCCTCCTCGAGCTCGGCGACCTGCGCCTCAACCGCCTGGGTCGCGCCAACGACGCGGCGCTGGCCTACGAGGGCGTCCTCGAGCGCCGGCCCGGCGAGCCGACCGCGACCGCGGCGCTCGAGAAGCTCTACGAGTCGCTCGGCCGCGACCGCGAGCTCGCCGCGCTCCTCGACGCCCGCGCGCAAGGCGAGACCGGCGCACCGCGCGCTCTGTTGCTCGCCCGGGTCGCCGCCGTGCGCGCCCAGCGCGGCGACATCGACGGCTCGATCGCCTCGTACACCGCCGCGTTCGCCGCCGATCCGACCAACCGCGACGTATTCACCGCGATGGAGCGCGTCTGCTACAAGGCCGAGCGCTGGGCCGCCGCGATGGCGCTCTACGACCGCGCGATCGAGTACGTCGAGAGCGGCGCCGGCCGCGCCTACCGGCTCGGCGACCTCTACGCCCGGCGCGGCAACGTGCAGCTCAACTTCCTC
>DATIPJ010000453.1:0-19087 GCA_035472155.1 Kofleriaceae bacterium | reverse complement strand
TGCGGTGGGGTGGCGGTGGCGTTCAACAAAGACGGCACGCAAGGTACGGGCGAGCTCGAGCGCGCGCTCGACGAGGAGTCGCTGCAGCGCTCGCAGCACGATCTGGAGCTCGACATCTCGGTCGATGCGGTCGAGCAGGCTTATCGCACACTGCCGCCGATGCAGCGGCTCGCCCACGTCCTCCATCACTATTACGGGCTGACCGATAGCGAGCTGGCCGCTGCGCTGCAGACCTCTCCGTCGAACTGTCGATCACTGGTGTTTCGAGCTACTCGCGCGCTTCGGCGTGCGATGGAGATGGACCCATGATGCGTTTGCTCGATAACAATGTCGTGTACGGCGAGCGCCCCGCCGCCGGGCTCGAGCTCACCGGGCGTGAACAGGAGCTGCTGGCCGCGTGGGAGCGCAGCAACGTGCCGGACGACCTCGACGAAGCGTACGAGCTGCGTCTGCTCGCGGCGTACGAGGCGATTCCGGAGATATCGCTGGAAGAGCTCGAGTCGATGGATCGAGAGATCCTCGAGCGCATGCGCGCGGACTGCGAGGCAGGACCTTCCGCCGAGGCCACGCGCGAGTTTCATCAGCTCGCCCAGCAGCACGCTGTGTACTTGCGCCGCGTCGCATTCCGGCTGTCGGGAGACAAGGAGACCGCCAAGGATCTCGTGCAGGACACCCTCGCGCGCGCCCTGGTGCACTTCGACCAGTTCGAGCAGGGAACCAATGCGCGAGGCTGGCTGGTGACGATCTTGACGCGGCTGTACTACGACCTGATCAAGCACGCGCGCGTGATCAGTAATGCGCAAAACGATCTCACGACGCTCTCACCGCTCATGTACGAGTACAGCGCGCCGAGCATCCCCGACGCCCAGCTGTGGGACGCGGTCGAGGCGCTCGAGCCCGACCTGCGCGGCGTGGTCGAGCGCTGCTACGTCCAGGACATGAGCTACAAGGCGATCGCGGACGAGTTGCAGGTGCCGGTGGGCACGATCGGGACCCGGCTGCGACGGGCGCGCGAGCGCCTCCGGGCGTTGCTCGACAGCGATGCCGCATAACGAGCTCCGTTCGCTGCAACGCTCGGCGCAAGGGCGCATTTCACCGCTCGCGAACGCAAGCGCTGACACAAAATAAACAACACCGCTGCTCGTTATCCTCGTAGGGGTGACTTAGACCGGTCATGCATGGGCGTTCCCGGGCCGTGTGTCATCACGTCGAGATGTGTCCCGGCTCCGCCGTGCGTGCGGTGAACTGCCGCGGAGCGCGCGCGTCCGTGGCGCGCGGAGTCCGTGCTAGCAACCAACGAGCAGGATGTTAGACACCATGAGCCCATGCGACGATCTGGTCGGCTTCGCCGACGGCGAGCTCGAGCCAGACCGAGCCACGGCATTTCGCGCTCATCTGCGTACCTGCGAGGCGTGTCGGAGAGGTCTCGTCGAAGCGATGCAGCTCAACGCTCGGCTCAGTGAGCTCGCCGGGCGCGCGGCGATGTAAGTCGCGTCGTCCGTAACACCGTCGATCGCGTCGTCGTCAGAAAAGCTCTCATCGACGGGCGTCGCACGTCGCGTATCGGGCGTGGATCCCTCGCTATCGAGCGCGCGTCCATTCCAGTTCTTGCCAGCGGGACCTCGTGGTGCACGGAACAGTCGCGCAGGAAGCGCGCGTGCGCGCGCAGTCGCCACTGTCGTCGAACCGACGAGCGCGAGAGTGAGCTATCGAATCGACAATGCACCTCATGCTGCAATGAACAAATCGGCCTCGTGGTCGTTTCCAGCATACAGACAGAGTCATTGTTTCGACTCCGTATGCCGGTCACCGGCAGAGAGGTATTCTCATTATGTCTTCTACAGAGATCCAGAGACCGAATGTCCAGAACGCGCAGCCATTCTGGCCCACGGGCCGATCCCGATTGACCGTGAGCATGGTGGCCGCCAGCGGCAAGCTC
The DNA here is from genome assembly GCA_035472155.1 of Kofleriaceae bacterium. Taxonomy (GTDB): domain Bacteria; phylum Myxococcota_A; class Polyangia; order Haliangiales; family Haliangiaceae; genus JABFXX01. Next base: position 17,148 of record DATIPJ010000453.1, on the reverse strand, counting down.
TCGGTGACGGGCTACGATCCCGATCAGAGCACCACCGTGGCGGTGCTCTCGGCGACGATCGAGACGAGCCAGGAGGCTGCATTCCTCGAGGCCGTGCGCGTCGGAACGGCGGGCGTGCAGGTCCCCAACGGCAGCGGCGGCGATACGCACGCCATCGTCGTGTCGGACCCCGGCGGAGCCGGCAACCTCTGGGACGTCCCACTGCAGAGTTCCCTGACGGCGGCCGGGGCAAGCAAGGCGCGTCCCACCGGCACCACGCGCTAGCTCAGCTGGCTAGCGCTGGCTGCCGGCGAAGATCCAGGCGCCGCCTGCGAAGGCCAGCGCGACGAACACGGTCGCCCACTCGTGCGGATCGCCGGGGGCGAGCGCGAGCCGCGGCAGGTGGAGCAGGACGACCCACGACGTGAACATCGCGGCGACGAGGACGCTCGCCAGCCGGATGCGCACGCCGGAGAGGACCGCGAGGCCGGCGACGATGAAGGCGCAGGCCGTGAAGTAGGCCCAGAACAGGCGCGCCGGGATCCAGGCGGGAATGAACCCGGCGACCGCATCCGGGTACAGGAAATGGACAACGCCGAACAGCGGCAGGCATATGCCGAAGACGATGCGGCCGGCCCGGGCCAGCGGGTCGTTGGACCCGCGCGCGGCGAGCACGAGGCCGAAGCTCGCCAGCGCGGCCGGCTCGGCAATCTGCCCCAGGAAGGGCCGCCAGTTCGCGAGGAACCTCGGCACGTGACACGCGGTGTAGAGCAACCACAGGGCGGCGAGTGCGAGGCCCGCCGGGCGCGCGGAGCGATCGATCATGACGCCGACTCCCGCCGCGATCAGGTACGCGCCATTGGCATACGAGAACGCCGCGCGCGCGGGCAGCCCGTCGGGGATGCCCGACCAAGTGTAGAAGAAATCGCCTCGGAAGCAGAAGAAGCCGAGTGCGATCATGGCCAGTCCGAATACGATGCGTCCACTTCGAGTCACGGTCGAACCACGATATGCCGGGACCCGGTGCAGCCGGGGGATGCATGGCTGGCGCACGATGACCAGGCTCATGCAGGAGCCTCGGGTGCGTCATGCGGTGTTGTCCCACACGGCAGTGAGTACTGAAGATCGCTCGCACTGAACAGAAAGCGGCCGTGGATCGGGCAGTTCGCGGCGTGTTACACCGGATGCACGACGACGACCGATCTCCCGCCCGTCGATGCCGCCGCATTGTGGCGAGCGATCGAGAGTGCCGCCGAGCAGGCCGGCTTCGGCGTCTACGTCACGCACATCGGGTCGCCGCCGCGTATCCTCTACGTCAACGAGCGCGCCGCCCAGATCCTGGGCCGCCCACGCGAGGCGATGATCGGCGTGCTGCCCTGGAGCATCCTGCGCCAGGACACCCAGTCGACGCTGCGCGGCCTGCTCGATCGGCCGTGGGGCGCGCCGGATGCGTTCACCGAGCTGGTGATCCAGCGGCCCGACGGCAGCTCCGTGCCGATCGAGCTGGCGTCGACCCGCATCGTGACCGACCTCGGCGAGCTCAGCTTCGGCTACTTCCGCGACGTCAGCGGCGAGCGCGAGGTCGTGGCGGCGCTGCGCCGCTCGGAGGCGCGCTTCCGGTTCCTCGTCGAGGCCGCGCCCGACGGGGTGGTGATCCTCAGGCGCGGGCTCATCGTGTTCATCAACCCCAAGGCGGCGCGGCTGCTCGGGGTGGCCGGACCCGACGAGGCGCTCGGGCGGCCGATCGCAACATTCCTGCCGCCCGAGGACGCCGCGCTGACCGGTCAGCGCATCGCGGCGATGATGCGCGACGGCGCCGAGTTCCCGCCCTCCGAGTACAACGTGCTCGCCGAAAAGGAGCGCGTCGTCGAGATCAAGTCGGTGGTCTGCGAGTGGGAGGGCGAGCCGGCGGTGCTCGCGTTCGCGCGCGACGTCACCGAGCGCAAGGCGATCCAGCGCCGGATGGTCGAATCCGACCGGCTGGCCGCGCTCGGCACCCTCGCCGCCGGGGTCGCGCACGAGATCAACAACCCGCTGACCTACACCCAGCTCAACGCGCACCTCGTCGGGCGTGCGCTCGACCGGGCGGGGCTGCCGGACGACCTCCTGGCGCAGCTGCGCGGCTACCTCGACGACATCGATCACGGCATCGCGCGCATCGCCTCGATCACGCAGTCGCTGCGCTCGTTCGTCAAGGTCGACGCCGATGCCCACGAGGCGGTGGACCTCGCGCTCGTGATCTCGCGCGCGCTGAAGATGGTCGACAACGACCTGCGGCACGCCGCGCGGCTGATCGTCGAGCTGCCGGCGCTGCCGCGCGTGCTCGGCAACGCGGCGCGGCTCGAGCAGGTGTTCGTCAACGTGCTGATCAACGCGATCAAGGCGCTGCCGCCCGACCCGGCCGAGCCCCACGAGATCCGCGTCACGGCGGAGCAGGCCGGCGACCGCGTCACGGTGACGATCCGCGACACGGGCTGCGGGATCCCGGCGGCGCTGCGCGGGCGGATCTTCGAGCCGTTCTTCACGACGCGCGACGTCGGCCATGGCATGGGCCTGGGGCTCTCGGTCTCCAAGACCATCGTCGAGAAGCTCGGCGGCGACATCGAGGTCGACTCGACCGAGAACGTCGGGACCACGGTCCGCGTGCTGGTGCCGACCTACCCGGGCGAGCCGGGCGCAGACGCCGATCCGGGCGATACGGGGCCTGCGGTCGGCGCCGCGCGGCGCCGCGTGCTCGTGATCGACGATGAGGCGCAGATCTGCCACGCGATCGAGCGCGAGCTCGCCGAGGTCCACGACGTCGTGGTCGCGACGACCGGCGAGGCGGCGCTCGCGCTCCTGGCATCGCGCAGCTTCGACCTGATCCTGTGCGACGTCATGATGCCGGGCATGGATGGCCACGAGCTGTATCGCCGGATCGCCGCGCAGCACCCCGGGCTCGAGCGGCGGTTCGTGTTCATGACCGGCGCGCTCGCGCCGAGCGTCGCCCAGGCACTCGACGGGCTGCCCAATCCGTGGCTGGCCAAGCCGTTCGAGATCGATGATGTGCTGGCGCTGATCGCGGCCACGTCGGAAGCAGCCTGAGGCGGAGTCGGATCCGGCCAACGAGGCGCATTGCCACGCGAACATTGCGTCCGAAAATCCTGCGCCCGCGTGTTAGTGTGGGCGTACCGTGGCCCGAGCAGTCGCACAGGGTGCGCTTCCGACGGCATCGATCGTCGAGCTGGACACGCCCGAGCTGCGCGCCGCGTTCGCCCGCGAGGTCGCCGATGTGAACCGCCGGCGCCTGCGCGTGATCGGCCCGCTGATGGTGCTGGTCCACGTCGCGCACGCGTGGTTGTTCAAGGTGGCGGCGTCGGATCCCACGCTGACCGCACCGATGATCGAGGCGCTGCGCCGCTTCGTGGTCGTGCACGCGGCGATGGTGGGGATCACCGGCGCGCTGACCCTGCTCGTGCTGCGATCCACGTCGCCGGTGATCGCGCGCTGGATGGGGCCGGTGGTCGCAACGCTGTATCTCACCCACGGCGCGCTCTCGACCGCGATCGGCCTGGTCTCGACGCAAAGCGTGAGCACCTACGTCGGCTACTGCCTGGGGATGGCGGTCATCCTGTGCATCTCCCTCCGTACGGCGGTGATCGCCTATGCGATCGGCCTCGCGACCCTGGTCATCGGCCTGCTGGTGCTCATCCCGTCGCCGGTCGCGTTCCTCGCCACGATGCCGACCTGCGCGACGATCACCGCGGTCGGCGTCGCGCTCGCCTCGGTGCTCCACGCGGCGCGCCGGCGCGAGTTTCGCCAGCGCCTGACGATCGAGCGCCAGCGCGACCAGCTCGGCGCGCTCAACAGCGACCTCGAGCGCCGCGTCCAGGCCCAGGTCGGCGAGATCGTCGCGCACGCGGCCGAGGTCGACCAGCTCAACGCCCAGCTGCGGGCGCAGGTCCGCGCGCGGTCGAGCGAGCTGTCGCTGGCGCTGGCGCGGCTCGCGCAGCAGCGGCAGCAGGGTGACGCGGTGCTGACCGGCACCGTGCTCGGTGGCCGGTTCGAGGTCCAGGACGTCATCGGCGAGGGCGCGATGGGCGTGGTCTACCAGGGCATCGATCGCGCGACCGGCGCGCGGGTCGCGGTCAAGATCGTGCAGGCGACCTCGACGCGCACGCTCGATGCGCTGCGCCGGTTCGCCGCCGAGGCGAGCGCGGCCGCGGCGATCACGCACCCCGCCGTCGTCCGCATGCTCGACGTCGACATCTCCGACGATGGGCTGCTGTTCCAGGTCCAGGAGCTGATCGAGGGCGTGCCGCTGTCGCGCATGGCCGGGCGGATCTGGACCTGTGGCGAGGCCGCGCGGCTGGGTGCGGTGCTGTGCGAGGCGCTCTCGGCCGCCCATGCCGTGGGCGTCGTGCACCGCGACGTCAAGCCCGACAACATCATGCTGACCAGGGTCGCGCCCGGGCTCAAGCTCCTCGACTTCGGGATCGCGAAGCTATACGCCGCCGTGCACGGCCACGACGGCGACGCGATGACGCGCACCGGGATGATCATCGGCACGCCGGCGTACATGGCGCCCGAGCAGGTGCTCGGGGCGAGCGAGGTCAGCGACCGCGCCGACGTCTATGCGGTCGGCGTCGTGCTGTTCCGCCTGCTCTCCAAGCGCCAGCCATTCGAGACCGAGTCGCCGCGCCAGATGATGATGACGCGCCTGCTCGACGATCCGCCGAGCGTGCGCGCGTTCCAGCCGGCGGTGCCCGAGTCGCTCGCGCAGCTGGTCGACGGCTGTCTCGCGCGCGAGGCCGAGCAGCGCCCGTCGGCGGCCGAGCTCGCGGTGCGGCTCGCTCGCTGGGCCGACGCGGCCGGCGCGCCACCGCTCGACCGCACGATGCACGCGCGCCGCGACGTGGCGGCCACCATGGCGACGTCGAGCGGCGACGACATGTCGACCTACTGAGCACGCGGGCTCACAGCGCGCCGAGCATGCCGGTGACGATCGCGTCCATCAGCGCCGAGAACGCCGCGTGGCCGAAGTCCGAGCCGCTGGTCAGCCAGTCGCGGTGCCGGCGCTCGGGCGGCACGGTGCTCGGGTCGCGGTCGTCGAGGTAGTGGCCGAGCACGTCCAGGTGATCGCCCAGGCCCGCCCATGCGAGGCTGCCCCACAGCTGCGAGCGGATCGGCACCACGCCGTCGTTGGCGGTGAGCGGCGGCGGCGCGGCGAAGATGCGCGCGAGCAGCGCCTCGCTGGTCTCGCCCGACCACGGCGCGGTCTCGCGCATGGCCGCGCATGGGTAGCGCGGGTCGTGCGCCGAGGTGATGTGGTGCAGCGCGAAGAACAGCGACAGCGAGATCGCCCGCCACGGGTGGCCGATGTTCTCGAGCCAGCGGCTCGGCCTGGGCCCGGGCGCCATCGACGCCGTCGACTGGTAGAGCACGCCCGGGCGATCGTCGAAGCCGGCGACGACGAGGTCCATCGATTCGGGGGACAGCTGCAGCATCGAGCCCTGGTCGTCCTCGATCGCGGTGAGGAACGCGCGGACCTCGGGGCTGCGCGCGTCGTCGATGAGCCCGACCATCGACTCGATCGAGCGATCGAGCAGCTGGATCTTGAACGGGAACAGCTTGTCGGCCGCGCGCAAGAAGCCGAGCAGCACGCTGGCGGCGGCGAGCGGCTGCGCACCCGCGGTGAGCCCGGCGACGGTGAGGACGGAGAGCCCGGCGAGCACGTGCTGGCCGCTCGCCGTGGTGAAGAACGACGCCAGCGGGGTACCGAAGTGCGGCGTGTTCATCGTGGTGATGCTGCGCAGCCGCGGGATCCAGGCCAGCGCCTCGGCGGGCATCGACCGGGTCGCCGGCGACGCGACCAGGCGCGCATCGAGCCCGCCGGTCGAGTGCCCGAGCAGATGGATCGGGTCCACACCGCTGGTCTGCGAGACGATCTCGGCGAGCCGCGTCGCCCGCCGACGGATCGACGCGGTCGGCAGGTCGTCGATCGGATGGGTGACCAGCTCGTGGCTCGCGGCGGTGAATCGAGCGGTCAGCTCGCGCTCGACATGAGAAAAATAGTTGTACGAACCGAGCCGGCCAAACCCGAACATCCCCGGCGACAGATACACGTGCTGGCGCATCCGGCAGTTGTTCGCGGTTTCACGCGCGCGGTCAAGATCTGCGGCCGTGAGGCAGAGGGTCGCGTGCTACGCTCCAGCCATGCGCCGCTCGATCTTGACCGCCCTGCTGCTCGCGGGCGCGATGCCCGCTTCAGCCGACCCGGTGTACGTCTCGATCGGGGCGGACGGCGTGAGGACGGCCTTCGAGGTGGCGAGCACCGATCGCGCTGCGATCTCGGTCCAGCGCATGAACACGCCGATCGCCGTGCTGCAGATCGACGAGCGCGAGCTCGAGCCGCTGTCGGCGTTGATGCACGAGCGGCTCCACCGCTGCGGCGGCTTCCTCGTGCACGACTCGCTCGCCGAGGCGCTCGCCGAGCCCGTGCCGGTGCGCACGACGGTCGACTACACGCTCGACCGCGGCGACGTGGTCCGCGCGGTGCTGCCGGCGATTCGCGAGCCGGAGATCCTCTCGACGATTCGCGCGCTGTCGTCGCGCAAGAACCGCTACTACCGATCCGAGAGCGGCGCCGATGTGTCGAAGTGGCTGGCGCACCGCTGGCGCGGCTTTTCCGATCGCACGGACGTCGATGTCGCGCTGTTCGATCAGGGGTATCCGCAGAAGTCGGTGATCCTGACCATCCGCGGCACGACGCGCCCCGATGAGGTCGTCATCATCGGCGGCCACCTCGACTCGATCGCGGTCGGCGGCAACGCGAGCAATGCGCCCGGTGCCGACGACGATGCCTCGGGGATCGCGACGCTCGATCATGTCGCGCACACGCTGCTCGCGGCGGGCTACCGCCCCGAGCGCACGGTGCAGTTCATGGCGTACGCCGCCGAGGAGGTCGGCCTGCGCGGCTCGCAGGCGATCGCGCGCGACTACAAGAAGCGCGGGGTCCATGTCGTCGGCGTCCTGCAGCTGGACATGACCAACTACCAGGGCTCCGATCGCGACATCTGGTTGATCGATGACTTCACCAGCCCTGCGCAGAACCGCTTCGTGGCCGAGCTGATCGAGCGCTACACGAAGGCGACGTGGGGCGTCGACCGCTGCGGCTACGCGTGCTCGGACCACGCGTCGTGGCATCGCATCGGCGTGCCGGCGTCGATGCCGCACGAGACCCGGTCGCGGGATCGCAACAAGCACATTCACACCGCGCGCGACACGCTCGAAGTCTCGGGTGACAACGCCGCCCACGCGGTCAAGTTCGCGCAGCTCGGCGCCGCGTATGCGATCGAGCTCGCCAAGGGCACGCTCGCTCCCGACGTGCGCGCCGCATCGGCCGCGGGCGACGGGGTCTGCGGCGATCACCCGGGCTGGAAGCTTGCCGCGCTCCTGCTCGCGCTGGCCACGCTCGCGGCTGCGCGTTTCTCGGATCCATCGCGGCCATAAACGTAGATAGACGAAGTACACGTCACGGAGGTACCCCGGGCGTACCCCGTGTTCCTGCCGACGCCGCGCCGCGGTCCTCTACGATCGAGAGAGGGTGCTGCGGAGCCAGGCAGGAATCGTCGCGGTCGCGGTCGCGGCCGTGTTCGCCGCGTGCGGCGGCTATCCCACCGTCGCCGCGATCGATGCGGGCGGCATCGCGCTGGGCAACGACGCGGGCGGCAAGGACGCATCCCCGCTCGACGCCGGCGGCCACGACGCGAGCGCGACCGATGCGGGCCCGCTGGACGCCGGTCCGCGCGACGCAGGCGCCCTCGACGCCGGCCAGCGCGACGCGGGCGACCCCAACGTCGACGACGGTCCGCCGCCGCCGTTCACGGCGGGCACCAGCACGCTCGCCGGGCGCGCGCTGCCCGGCTTCGTCGACGGCACGCGCGACGTGGCGCGATTCTCCGACCCCGTCAACGTGGCGTACCGCGATGGCCAGGTCTACGTCGCCGACTTCGATAACAACCGGATCCGCGTGATCGACGCCACGACCCACGAGACCTCGACGCTGATCGAGCAGAGCGGGTTCGAGCGCCCGTTCGGGCTGGCGTTCGCGCCCGACGGTACGCTGTACCTCTCGACCGACAACGATCCGGACGGCGGACACTCGCAGAGCTCGGGATCGATCTGGCGCGTCGCCCCCGGCGGCCGCAGCGCCACGCTGGTCGCGCGCGCGATCGGACGCCCGCGCGGGCTCGCCGTGCTCGCCGACGGCCGGCTCGCCGTCACCGACTACATCCACCATGTGGTCGAGCTGATCTCGCCTGCCACCGGTGGCGTGACGCTGCTCGCCGGCGCGTGGGACCAGCCCGGCTTCGCCGACGGAGACGCCGCGTCGGCCCGGTTCTCGGCGCCGTACGGCCTCGCGGTGCGCAGCGACGGCGCGCTGGTGATCGCCGACTACGACAACCATCGCATCCGCCTGGTGACCCTCGACGGCGCCTCGAGCACGCTCGCCGGCGGCGCGGCCGGGTTTCACGACGGCGCGATCGCCGGCGCGCTGTTCCGCAATCCGCAGGGCCTCGCGATCGCGGACAACGGCGACCTCTTCGTGAGCGAGCTGGGCAACAACCGCATCCGCCGGATCGGGGGCGGCAGCGTCGCGACCGTCGCCGGCAACGGCATCGCCGGTTACCTCGACCACGATGATCCGCTGGCCTCCCAGCTGTACGGTCTCGAGGGCCTCGCGGTCGTGCCCGACGGCTCGATGCTGTACGTCGCCGATGGCGGCCGCGGCGAGCAGGTGCCGTTCAACCGGATCCGCCAGGTCGCTCGCCACTGGTGACCGCGCGTTCGCGATTGCGACGCCGGTGCACGCGCTATATGTTGCCGCGACATGACCGCGGGCGTGGCGATGTCCCTGCCAGTTCTTGCCGTGTCCTTGGTCGCCGTGCTCGGCTGCACCTCCACGCCTGATCCGTGCGGCGACGCCGCGACCTGCGTGCAGATCGACATCGACTCGTTCCGGATCGAGACGATCGACCAGCTCGAGCTCGATGTGGTCTACGGCAACGTGCACAGCACGACGACGACCGGCGTGCGCGGGACGCCGCTCGACCTGCCCGTCTCGACCGCGATCCTTCTGGATCTGCCCGGGCCGCTGATCCAGCTCCGGTTCGTCGCCGCCGCACGGCTCGATGGCACCGTGCTCGGCGCGGATTTCGGCACGGTCACCGTGCAATCCGGCCATCGGGCCTCGACCTCCGTCGACCTGACCACGTTCGAGCCCTGCGTCGAGCGCGCGATCTACTGCGGCGGGGTCGGTTCGTTCTCCGCAGACTTCGCGACGCTCTACCAGTGCGACCACGGCGTACCGCTGTACTACGCGCAGTGCTCCTCGGGCTGCACGGGAAACGGCGATCCCGATGGCCAGTGCTTTGGCGCCGGCCTGTGCCGCGACGCCGGCACCTACTGCGGCGGCCATCTGATCAACGGCGATCCATTCACGCTCTACGTGTGCCAGGACCTGCGCGGTACCCAGCCCCGCACGTGCCCCAACGGATGCCTGGTGCGCGGCGACGGCGACGATGTCTGCCGGTAGCGCAGGCGGCAAATCGCTCGAGCGAGGCGGATGCGCAGGGTGACCGCGACGCGGCGTTGTGCTTAAGTCGCCGCACATCACGAGGTGATCATGCGCAGCTCAGCGGTCCTGTCCGCGGTCGTCCTTGCATCCGCGCTCGCCTGCGGCGGCCGCCCTCCCGCGGAGCCTGCCGCACCGGCGGCACCACCAGCCCCCGCGCCCGCCGAGCCTGCACCACCGCCGCCACCGGCTCCTGCCGCCGACACCGGCGCCGCCCTCGACGCCTTGTTCGCCGAGTACGACGACGCGCTGCTCGCCCGCTCGCCGATGATGCAGAGTGAGCGCGGCATCAAGACCGACTACGGCAAGTGGGACGACTTCACCGACGAGCAGGCGGCGAAGAACCACGAGGCCGACAGCGCTGCGCTCGCCGCGCTGCGTGCGCGGTTCACGCCGGCCGCGCTCGACGACGCGCACCGGCTGTCGTTCCGGCTGTTCGAGGATCGCCTCGAGCGCGAGGCGCGCAGCTACAGCTATCGCGACCACGGGTACGTGTTCGATCAGATGAACGGCGCGCAGAGCCGCCTGGTCGCATTCCTCATCAACATTCACAAGGTCACGAGCGCGAGCGACGCCGAGGCGTATGTACAGCGACTGCAGGGCTTCGGCCCCGCGCTGCGCCAGCTGCTCGCCGTCGCCGACGCGCGCGCCGCCAAGGGCTTCCTGCCGCCGCGCTGGGTGTACCCCTACGTCCTCAGCGACGCGCGCAACGTCCTCAAGGGTGCGCCGTTCGAGCGCGGCCCCGACTCGACGCTGCTCGCCGACTTCAAGAGCAAGGTCGCCGCGCTCAAGCTCGCGCCCGACGAGACCTCGCGCCTGACCGCCGCCGCCACCGCCGCCTTGCAGCAGTCGGTCAAGCCCGCCTATCAGGAGGTGATCGCCGCGTTGGCCGAGCAGGCCAAGCGCGCGCCCACCGACGATGGCGTGTGGCGGTTCGCCGACGGCACCGCGTACTACGCCACGCTGCTCAGGAACTACACGACGACCTCGCTGTCGGCCGACCAGATCCACGAGCTCGGCCTCCAGCAGGTCGCGCGCATCCACGAGGAGATGTCGGCCCTGATGGCGCCGCTCAAGTTCAAGGGCTCTCTCAAGCGGTTCCTCGTGTTCATGCGCGACCGCAAGGACCTCTATTACCCCAATGGCCCCAAGGGCCGCGCGATGTACCTCGCCGAGACCCAGAAGGCGCTCGACGCGATCACCGCCAAGCTGCCCGACTGGTTCGCCACGCTCCCCAAGGCGCCGCTCGTGGTCAAGCCCGTCGAGGCGTTCCGCGAGAAGTCGGCCGGCAAGGCGTTCTATCAGCGGCCCGCGCCCGACGGCTCTCGCCCCGGCACCTACTACGTCAACCTCTACGACATGGCCGCGATGCCGGCGATGGAGGTCGAGGCGCTGGTCTATCACGAGGGCATCCCGGGCCATCACCTGCAGCGCGCCGTGCAGACCGAGTCGACCAACCTGCCGGCGTTCCGCAAGTTCGGCGGCGTCACCGCGTACTCCGAGGGCTGGGGCCTGTACGCCGAGAAGCTCGCCAAGGACATGGGCCAGTACACCGAGCCGATCCGCGACTTCGGCCGGCTGCAGCTCGAGCTCCATCGCGCGATCCGGCTCGTCGTCGACACCGGTCTGCACTCCAAGAAGTGGACGCGGGAGCAGGCCATTCGCTACATCGTCGATAACTCCGCCGAGCCCCAGCCGTCGTGCGTCAAGGCGATCGAGCGCTACATCGTCAACCCGGGCCAGGCGACCGCGTACATGGTCGGCCGTCTCAAGATCAGCGAGCTGCGCGAGCGTGCGCAGACCGCGCTCGGCGACCGCTTCGACATCCGCGCGTTCCACGACGTGGTCCTGCGCAATGGCCCGCTGCCGCTCGACATGCTCGACGCCGAGGTCGCGCGCTGGCTCGAGTCGCAGAAGCCGACCGCGCGCTAACCGGCCGCGTCAGGGCCCGACGTCGCGGTAGCGGCGCGCCAGGTGCCGCGTCGCCGCGTCGAGCTCGAGATCGGCGAGGAGCAGGCCCTCCTCGCCGTACGGCTGGTAGTCGAGCAGCGTGCCGTCGGGGCGCACGACCGCGGACGTCGTCTGCGAGCCGGCGCTCGCGTAGTTGACGCTCGCGAAGTAGCACGTGTTCTCGGCCGCGCGGCACAGCATCGCCTTCTCGTGGAACGTGTTGGCCGGGTCACCGAACACCGTCGGGGCGACCCAGCCGGCCTCGGCCTCGGCCAGGTGCGGATGAAACACCACCTGCGCGCCGTGCCGGGCGGCCCACCGCACGGTCTCGGGGTAGCGCCAGCCCTCGTGGCAGATCACGATGCCAAACGTCATCCCGCCGGCGTCGAACACGCGGCGCCCGGTCGGCGCGGGCACATACGTCCCGTCCTCGGAGGGGTCGATCTGCACCTTGTCCTGGAAGCCGAGCCGCTGGCCGTCGCGGTCGATGACCAGCGCGGTCGCCAGGGTCTGGCCGTCGCTGACCCGCTCGGTGCCGAGGATCACACAGACTTTGGCCCGGCCGGCCGCGGCGGCGACCTGCGCCCACGCGCGGTCGAGGAACGCCGCATCCGGCGGCGGTGGCGCATGCCCGAGCCCGCGGTACCCGGGTACGTAGCATTCGGGAAAGCACACCAGCGCCGCGCCCTGTTCTGCGGCACCGGCGATCGCGGCCTCGGCGCGCGCGACCGAGTCATCAGGGCTCAGCGGATAACGAAGATTGGCGAGCGCAATACGGACGGTGCCCATGCTGCAAAAGTAGCGCGTCTGGTACGCATGTACATCGAAAGGAGATCCGATGAGCAAGATCGCCCAGAAGACCATCGGTGACATCGCGCCCAAGCTGGCCCAGCTGACCGACGACGTGCTGTTCGGAGACGTCTGGGAGCGGCCGCAGCTCTCGAAGCGCGACCGCAGCCTCATCACGTGTGCCGCCCTCGTCGCGAGTGGCAAGGTCGAGCAGATGAGCTTTCACTTCCCGCGCGCGATCGAGAACGGCGTCACGCAGGAGGAGCTCGTCGAGCTGATCACGCACCTCGCGTTCTATGCCGGCTGGCCGAGCGCGATGTCGGCGATCACCAAGGCCAAGGAGCTGTTCGGCGGCCGTTCGCGCTGAGGCGCGCTACGGTCGAGCATGGGCTCGCCCGTGCTCCTCGACCTCCCCGATGCGATCGACACCGAGCGGATGCAGCTGCGCTCGCCCCTGCCCGGCGACGGCGCGGCGCTCAATGCCGCCATCCTCGATACGTGGGACTCGCTGCACCGCTGGATGCCATGGGCGCGCGAGCGGCCAAGCGTCGAGGACAGCGAGCAGCGCGTGCGGACGGCGCGCGCGGAATTTCTCACCCGGGCCGACCTCTCGATGCTGATGGTGCTGCGCGACGGAACGGTGATCGGCGGCACCGGCCTGCACCGCATGAACTGGGCCGTACCGCAGTTCGAGATCGGCTACTGGGTGCGGCGCACCCAAGAGGGCCAGGGCTACGTGTCGGAAGCAGTGCGGGCCCTCTCGCGGTTCGCGCTCGGCGGGCTCGGGGCGCAGCGGGTCGAGATCCACTGCAGCCACCGCAACGTGCGCAGCCAGCGAGTCGCCGAGCGCTGCGGGTACGTGCTCGAGGGGCGCCTGCGCAATCGGCTGCGCGAGCCCGATGGCGAGCTGCGCGACACGCTGATCTACTCGCTCATCCCAGACGATCCGGCTGCGCGCGGCCTGCTCGATTGAGCCGCGAAGCGCCGGGTCAGGGGACCATCAGGCAGCAGTCGCTCTTGTAGCAGGAGTCAAAGCAGCTGTGACGATAGGTCGCCGGCACGCAGCCGCTCGTGGGCACGATGATGCCGCCATGGACCTCGGACAGCGCTGGCTCGTTCAGCTGACGGACGGTCTCGCGAACCACGGACAACGGCTTCTTCTTGGGGCGCATGGGGACCTCTCGAAAGGACAGACACGGCTCACTGCCGATTTGCCGCTTCGAAGATCGGGCACCCGCGTCGCAGGGAGCCCCAGGCCAATTGGCGAGGGCGCGAGCGCACAGCGTCGGACGAACCGGCGACTGTCGGCGGCGCTTGTACAGGATCTAGACACCCGACCCGCCGCGCCTCGTCGATGAAACGCACGACCGCGCCTGGCGTGCTGCCACGCGGCTCGATCGGACTGGCCCGCGCGTTGCTCCGACGGCGTTCATCGCAACGTCGCGAACGGAGCACACGACGTCTCGTCTCTCTCGCTCCCTTTTCGCTCCAGATGAAGTGATCGTGTCATGAAGACCATCAAATTGATTCCCGCTCTTTCGCTGTTCATTCCCGCCATTGCCGCGGCGCAGCCCGAGTCGCCCGACACGACGACCGGCTTTGACCACAAGGTGCCTGCAGTCCAGAATGCCTTCGAGGTCGGCGTCGCCACCGGCTACGCCCAAGGCGCCGGCAAGCTCGGCGGCAACATGGGCAGCCTCGAAGATGTGTCGGGCCCGGGGGGCGCGGTCGAGGTCGACCTCGGCTACCGCCTGCTGCCGCACCTGAGCCTCGGCGCGTACGGCACGTTCTCCAAGTACCAGCACGGCGACCAGATCGACAGCAACACCGACGTGCTCGGTGCAACCGCCGGCATCCAGGCCGTGGCGCACCTGCGCCCCGACACCTCGATCGACCCGTGGGTGAGCCTGGGCACGGGCTGGAAGGGCCTCTGGCTCGACCCGCAGAACGGCAAGACCACGTCGCTGCAGGGTCTCGAGCTCGCGCGGCTCCAGCTCGGCGTCGACTACCGCGTCTCGAAGGACGTCGCGATTGCCCCGGTGATCGGCGGCAGCCTCTCGATGTTCATCAGCCAGGACTCGCCGATGACGAATGACCTCACCGAGATCTCGGACAAGAAGGTCAACTTCACAGGCTTCGCGGGCCTCGCCGGCCGGTTCGACATCGGCGGCTCGCGCTAGGGCCTGGCGCCCGGCCGCAGACCGTCGCGGGCGGTCGCGGCCAGGGACACGCATGCCGTGCCATGGCCGGCGTAGTACCGTGGGCGGATGAAGTCGCTCGCGCGCTTCGTTTGCGCTTGGCTGTTCGTCGCGGCGGGGCTGGGGATGGCGGCATGCGGTCGTCCTGCGTCGCCGGCGCCGACAACAGCGTCGCCGGCGGCAGTGGACGGACCGATGTCGAGCGTCGGAACCGTCGCGGTCTCGATCGTCGACGACACCCGCCGCGACCGCGTCGATACCAGCCGTCCGCGCGCCTGGGTTGCACAGCTGTTCTATCCGATCGCGCCCGCGCGCGTGACTGGCGTGTACGCCGATGATCCGGTGTTGCTCGATCTGCTGGTCGCCGAGAAGTACTACTTCGCAAGCGAGCCGCAGCTGCGAGCGTGGGCCAGGAAGCCCGCCGCCGCGATCACCGGCGCACCGCCGCGCACGCCGGCCGCGCTGTCGCTCGTCACGATCTCACCCGGGCTGGGCTTCGCGCGGCTCAACTATGCGGAGCTCGCCGCAGCGCTCGTCGCGCGCGGCCACATCGTGGTCGTGATCGATCATCCGTATATCGGCTATTCGCACCTGCCCGATGGCCGGATCCTGCGCGCCGACCAGGATCCGGCGCTCACCAGCGACAACCCGGCCGACGCGTTGCCCGCGGTGCGCGAATGGACGCGCGACATCTCGGTCACCCTCGACCGGCTCGCGGCCGGCGCGGCGCAGCAGCTCGCCCCCGGCCTCGCGGTCGACGTCACGCGCGTCACCGCGGCAGGTCACTCGATCGGCGGCACCGCAGCGGTGGATGCGTGCGCGGAGGATCCGCGCGTCCAGGCGTGCCTCGACTTCGAGGGCTTCCTGGAGGGCACGCAGGCGCTGGCGCAGGGCGCGCAACGCCCGACGCTCGTGACCTTCAGTCGCGCCAAGGGCCGCCCGCCGATCGTGAAGCCAGGGGAGCCCGATCCAGCCGACCGCACGCTCGCGCAGCTCGGCCAGCGCGGCGCCCCGGTGTGGGCCGTCCACATCACGGGCGGCAGCCACACCAGCTTCTCCGACGCACCCGACGTCCTGCCCGAGACGCTCACGCACTTCGGCGGCGAGGTGATGCCGGCCGCGCGGTCGATGGCGCTCTACACCGGCCTCGTCGATGCGTTCGCGCGCGCCTACGGGCCCGGCGGCGGCGGCGACGAGGCCGTGCGCCGCTTCCTCGCGACGGCCCCCGAGGCCCGCGGCCGCCGCTCGGCCGCGCCGTAGCTCCCCGCTGACCTCGAGCACGCCGCGCGAGGTGGCGCCTGGCACCCATGCGCGCCCGCGCGGAGAGCGTTACGAGCCGGTTTCGCCGAGCTGGCGCTTGACGAACCGCTTGGCATCGAACTCCTCGGCGACGCGGTTGTCGTTCTCGAGGAGCGCGGCGGCGTCGACGTCGGCGAACTCGAGGACGCCCATGTCCTCGTAGGCCTTGCGCACGCGCGTGCCCCACAGCCCGATGTCCTTGACGGTCGGCACGATGCGCGTGAACAGGCGCCGGCGGAACTGCTTCATCATGTCGGAGTGCTCGACCGCCTCGAGGCACTCGGCGAGCGGCAGCCCCAGGTTCTCCCAGACCTCGCGCTGGTTGAACCGGTCGCGCATCATGTAGCAGGCCTCGACGACGAACTCCTCTCGTTCGTCGCGCTCGGCATCGGTGAGCTGCGGGTAGTACTCGCGCAGTGCGAGCCGCCCGAACGCCACGTGGCGCGCCTCGTCCTGCATGACGTACGCGTTGACCGCGGCGCACAGCGCGTTGGGCGAGCTGTCGCGAATGCGCTGGAACGCGGCCAGCGCGAGGCCCTCGATCAGGATCTGCATGCCGAGGTACGTCATGTCCCAGCGCCGATCGGTGAGCGTGGCCTCGAGGAGCTTGGCGAGCGACGGCGTGATCGGATACGCCAGCTTGACCTTCTCGTGGAGCAGCCGCGAGTAGGCCTCGACGTGGCGCGCCTCGTCCATCACCTGGGTCGCGGCGTAGAACTTCGCCTCGTACGACGGGACGGTCTGCACGATCTTGGCGGTCGCCATGAGCGCGCCCTGCTCGCCGTGCATGAACTGCGACAGCGTGTGGGCCTGCAGGTTGCGGCGGATGTTGGCGCGCTCGCGCGCGTCGAGCCGGTTCCACAGCGGAGTGCCGTAGATCGCCACGGCCTGGTCGGGCGTCCCCATCGGGTTATCGGGGTCGACGTCGAGCGTCCAGTCGAGGCGCTCGGCGGCATCCCACTGTTGCTTCTTGCCCTTGGAGTAGAGGCGGAGCAGGTCCTCGCTGCCATCCTCGTACTCCCAGGTGAACGACGTCGTGGTCTCGCCGTCCACCTTCCATTGGGTCTGTTCGACGGGCAAACGATAGATATAGGTCGTCGACATGGGCCTTGGGTTCCGGCGACCATAGCATTGCGCCCGAGGCTTATCGATGGGCCGCGACGAGCTCGGTCAGGAGCACCAGCAGGCGTTCGTTCTGTTCCGGTGTTCCGATCGTGATGCGCAGCGACGCCGCCAGGCGAGGATCGGCAAAATAACGCACCAGCACGCCGCGCTGCTCGAGGGCCTGCTGCAGCCCCGGGGCCGAGGCGGTAGGTG